>DATKYB010000037.1 GCA_035528715.1 Nitrospinota bacterium
TTATCCATCTAACCTTTCTTCCTGAAATTATCTGACTTCGACTCATAGGTCTCATAAGCTTTGATAATATATTGAACGAGATCGTGCCTTACTACATCTTTTTCTGAAAAATATATAAATTTAATATCTTGAATATTTTTCAATATATATTGAATCTCTATTAAACCTGATATTTTACCGTCAGGTAAATCTACCTGCGTTATATCTCCGGTGATGATGGTTTTAGAATTAAAACCCATGCGGGTCAGGAACATCTTCATCTGTTCTGAAGTCGCATTTTGGGCTTCGTCCAAGATAATAAATGAATCATTCAACGTCCTCCCCCTCATATATGCGATAGGAGCAATTTCAATTAATTCTCTTTCTATGAATTTTTGAGCCTTTTCAAAATCTATCATATCATATAGAGCATCATAAAGAGGTCTTAAGTAGGGATTGACCTTTGCATAGAGATCTCCCGGTAGAAAGCCTAATTTTTCTCCAGCCTCTACAGCAGGTCTAGCTAAGATGATCTTACGAAACTGTTTATTAATCAAACCAGAAACCCCCATGGCCATTGCAAGATAAGTCTTACCTGTACCTGCAGGTCCTATTCCAAAAACAATATTATTTTTTCGAATAGCCTCAATATACTTCTTTTGAACAATGCTCTTGGGAGTTATATATCTTCTTTTTGAGGCAACCTCAACTCTTTCTGAAAATATACCTTTTATATCAGCGCCATTATTTTCAATAAAAACTCTTAATATAAATTTCAAGTCATTATCCTCAAAAGGACAATTTTCTTCCAACATACTGTACAAATCCATTATTAACTTCTCAACTTTTAATACGCTTGCTTTTTCACCCTTTATATTCATTCTGTTTCCTCTTGTTGATATTCTCACATTAAAGCTATTTTCAATCTGTTTGAGATGTCTATCATTGATTCCATAAAGGGATGGAATATAGTCACTGTTCTCTAAAAGAATTTCTTTGCTAAATTCTGAAATCAATATATTCATTCTCCAAAAAAACAATCATTTTATCTGAAATCAATTATAAAGATGAAACAATCTATGAGATTTAGTGAATATTTAACTAAGAAATATTATATTTATCTCTATCATAAATCATACTAAAAATCAAAAATTATTTATTTTCTAGAAAGTCTTCTTTTTAATTCTATTTCAATATCTTTCAACTTCTTCCAATAGAATATCTTCTTCCATTTTAAATCGGTTACATAGAAAACATCTATTGCCTTGTTTGCCTCAGTAGATATCTTTGCAATATAAATATCCAGATCTAATCTGAACAACGTATCTGTTATATCATACAAAAGCCCTATTCTATCCTCAGCTATTACCTCTATAACCGTATGAGTATCAGAAATATTATTTTTTATCCTCACTTCTGTATCTACCTTTGGGCCCTTTATCTTTTTAGGAAACACATATCTTTTTCTTGAAGAGATAAGCTCTTCTACATTCTTTTTCCCTTCTATTACCTCCAATAAATCTTTCTCAAATGCTAACCAAAATTTATTATCTAAAATGGGTTTACCATCCAAATCTTTAATCTGTAAGGCATCAATTGCAACTACATCGCTCCTAGTAAATATCTGAGCGCCTAAGATGTTTATATTTTTTGATGTAAGGGTTCCGGCGATCATTGAAAATAATCCTGTCTTGCCATGGGTGCATACCATTAATTCTGTATAACCTATATCAAGATTTTGATAGCAGTCAATAACCAGCTTTTTTTTCACTAATCTTTGAGCCAATCTAATATGTCTTGCTATTCCTTCAGCGGAAGTAGTGGCTGTATATTGTTGGGGCATCATCTCGAGATAGTCCTGTATAATTTTTTTATCTATACAATAAGCTACTTTTTTTAAGATTTCTTCTTCTAATCTATTGATTAAAGACCTGCCTGTTAAAAAAGCTCTCCCCCCTTTTCTTATATAATCCATGGCCTTGTTGAAAAGTTCCATTAATAACGTAGCTTTCCATTCTGACCAAATATCATGTCCTACAGCCTTTGTATCTGCATAAGTCAAAACAGATAACATCTTTAAATTTTCTTCTTCTTCTATAAGTTCTGCAAACTCTCTTATCACCTTGTGATCATGCATATCCCTTCTCTGAGATATATGGCTCATCATAAGATGATTGTCTATTAAAAATCTTATCTTGGAAGATACATCATTTGGTAGTCCCATCCTTTTCATTATTGAAGCTGCTATTACTCCTCCTCTTTTTATATGACCTGGCCCACCACTCTTTCCAATATCATGAAACAGCAATGCTAATTTAATGAGTTCAGGGTTAGAAATTTCTTTGTATAACTCAGAGAGTTCTCTCAGCCCTTTCTTTTTAGCTTTAGGCAAATCCTCAAGTATTTCTATACTTTTTAAGGTATGTTCATCCACTGTATACTTATGATAAGAATCATATTGAACGAGACATTTGATAGGATTAAATTCTGGTATATATTGGTCTAAAACCCCAAGTTCATTCATAAGCCTAAGTGCTCGACCAGCGCTCTTTTCTTTTAATATCATTAAAAATATATCCCTTGCTTCTGGTGACTCCCTGTATCTTTCATCTATTAAATACAGATAAGATGCAATAGCGTTCCTTGTTTCAATACTTATTTCTAATCCAAATCTTTGGACGTAAGAGAATACTTTCATTAATAAAATAGGATTCTTTTTGAAAGTATCTTGGCCATTCTTTATATCGATCTGGCTATCTCTGGTGACAAAAAAATCATCAATATCTTGGACCTTTTTATATTTTAAAACCTTCTTTGCTAGATACTTATCTAAAAACATCGTTGAGAAGTAATAAATATTAGTAGCATTGATATAATAATCCTGCATAAATAGCTCTACTAATTTTCGATTATCTTTATCTCTGTATCCGAGATTATATGCTACCCTTTTTTGTATATTTATATCCAAGATATCCCATCTTTTACCGACAAGAAAATGCAGATCGTTCCTCACCCTCAATAAAAAATCATAAGATTTCATAATAGACTTCATCTCTTTTTTGCTTATAAGCCCCTTTTCGAAAAGATCTTTAAGACTTTTAACACCATATTTAGTAGCCGCTGCCCACATGGTAATATGAAAATCTCTGAGCCCTCCAGGACTTTCCTTAATATTGGGTTCTAACAAATTTACTGATTCATCATACATGGTGTGTCTTCTTTTTCTCTCTAATATTTTACGATTTATAAAAAAGTCTATTCCCTTATCAATAACATTCTTCTTTAATGCCTTATTAAATTTTTTATAAAGCTCTTTATTGCCGATAATATATCTTGATTCAATCATTGCTGTTTGCGCAGAAAGATCTAAATTGCTAATCCTCATGCTTTCCTTTATGGTTCTGCAACTATGGCCAACCTTAAAATCGGTGTCCCAAAGAGTAGTGATGATATCCTTAACAAGGTTATCTATAAATTTATCTAATAAAGGTTCATATAAAAATAAGATATCTACGTCGGAGTATGGGCTCAGTTCTTCTCTTCCGTAGCCTCCTATTGCAATCAAAACACATCTTGTTTTTTTCTTTTTTGAAAACTTTTGGTCAAAATTTTCTATGGAGGCAAAATATATTCCTTCTATGACTCTGTCTACTAGTTCTGAATAGGCCCTAACTGTGTCAGACCCTTTTTTCCCATTTATATGACCTTTTTTTATTTCTTCTCTCTTGTCCGCAATAAAGTTTCTCAGTAAATGGGTAGACTCTACCCTATAATTTTTGGTGATAATCTGTCTCGTTATATTTCTTACCTTATCTTGTAAATTCATTTTCGAACTCATGCCCTTGGGTGGTATTTATCATATATAGTTCTGAGCCTTTCTTTAATAATATGAGTATAAATTTGGGTTGTAGAGATATCGGCATGTCCCAACATCTTCTGCACAGATCTTAAATCTGCTCCTCCCTCTAATAAATGAGTTGCAAAAGAGTGCCTTAAAGAATGGGGACTAATCTCCTTTGCAATGCCAGCAGCCTTTGCATATTTTTTTATAATCTTCCAAAAACCCTGGCGAGTCATTTTATCTCCTTGTCTGTTTACAAACAATTCATTAATAGCCTTACCTTTAATTAAAAGAGGACGAGAAGACTCTAAATAGTTTTTTAATCGCAGAGAAGCCTCTTCTCCTAAGGGTATGATTCTTTGCTTAGACCCCTTACCCATAGATATAATATAACCGACTTCAAGATTTATATCGTTAATGGTTAAAGATATTAACTCAGAAACCCTCACGCCGGTAGCATATAAAAGCTCTATCATGGCTGAATCTCTGAGTCCTAAAGGGTGATTTTTATCAGGTTTTTTTAACAACTTCTCAACTTCCTCAAAAGATGGAGTTTCTGGTAGTTTTCTCGTTAGAGAAGGAGATTCTATATTTTCTGTTGGATTTTTCTCTATCAATTCTTCATTAACCAAAAATCTAAAAAACATTTTTATTGAAACCAAATGCCTCGCTTGAGATGAAGCCAACAATTTTTCTTTTCTGAAATTTGAAAGATAATTATTAATATCATCTCTTATTATATCAGATAAATCTTTCGGGGATTTGAGCCTGAAAAAATTTATAAATCTTTTTATATCTCTAGAGTAGGCATCTACAGTATTTTTTGCTAATCTCCGCTCTACAACAAGATGATTTATAAATTCATTTAAAAGATTTTTCATTAAGGCTCCTTTGCTATCTCTCCAGAACCCTTATTCCTTATAAAATCAAATAAAAATAACAACTCTTCGCTTCGGAGTAAATAAGAGATTAAGAAATAGGCTATCATTGCAATTGAGATGCTAAAAATTAAAAATAGCAATCTTTCAAAAAAATAAGAATCTATCCTAAAAAAGATATGGGTCAAGGAGGCTAAAATAATTCCCATGATTACTGTAGCAAAAGACAATTTGATAATAGAATTGATTATTTTCTTCATCCCCAGAGGACCTAATCGTTTTCTTAGAATAAAAACTAACAAACCGAGATTTAGCATTGATGATAATGAAGTAGCGAGGGCCAAACCTCCATGTTTTAAAGGAACCATCAGAATTAAATTTAAAATAATATTTGCCAGCATGGCATAGATACCTATTTTGACAGGAGTTTTTGCATCTTTCAAAGAATAAAAGGCTGGAACAACAATCTTTACACCGGCAAAGGCACATAAACCTATAGAATAATATAGAAGGGCTATTGCAGTAAAATACGTGTCAGAAGCAAGAAACTCTCCTCTCTGAAAAAGAACATTAATTATAGGGACTCTGAGAATAACTAAACCTATAGTAGCGGGAATCGTTACGAAAAAAACAAGTCTTAATGCAAAAGATAATGTATCTTTGAGTTCACGAATATCGTCTTTCGCAGAGGTAATCGATAACATAGGTAATATGGCTATTCCCATAGCCACACCAAACAGACCTAGAGGAAATTGAACCAGACGATTCCCATAATATAAAAAAGAAACACTCCCTTCTTTGAGTAGTGAAGCCAAGAGGGTATCAACAAATATATTAATCTCTGCTACTGCCAATCCCAAAACACTGGGAAGCATCAAACCCCCTACTTTTTTTACCCCGGGATGAGTCCAATCAAACTTTATTCTATACTTCAACCCCTTTTTTAGGAGAATAGGAATCTGAAATATGAGCTGACCTATTCCACCCAATATAACCCCGTAAGCAAGTGCAAAAATGGGATATTTTGTATAGGGTGATAGGTAGAGTGCGGTTAAAATCATAGAGATATTTAAAATAGACGGGGCAAGGGATGGGGTTGCAAAATGTTTAAGGGAATTTAATATTCCCATAGCCATAACCGTAAGACCGATAAAAAAGATATAAGGGAACATTATCCTGGTAAGACCAACAGTCAAGGTATATTTATCCATAGAGTTGTAAAATCCGGGTGCGATTAATCTTACGATAATTGGAGCAAAAATAACTCCCAAAAATGTTATGCTGATAAGAAGAAGAATTAAAATTGTTATTAATGAATTGGTTAAATCCCATGCCTCGTCTTTTTTACCGGTCTCTCGATATTCAGTGAATACAGGAATAAAGGCTGCGGTTAGCGTGCCTTCGCCTAAAAGGCGACGCAAGAGGTTTGGAATTCTAAAGGCAACAAAAAAGGCATCTGTAATCATAGCTGCTCCGAAAACATTAGCGATAACCATATCCCTTATAAATCCTAGTATCCGACTCAAAAGGGTTGCTGCGCTTACAACGCCTGCGGCCTTTATAACCTCTTCTTTATTTATCTTTTGTGAGTTATATTTTATTTTTTCTTCTGATTCGCTTTTCATAATAAAATATAAAAAATAAGTATTGACTTTTTAATCAAATTAGTTTAAAAAATAATTTTTGAAAGGAACCAAAATGCAAAAACATCTTTCTGTCCTAAAGCGGGCGAGACAAAATAAGACCAGAAAGTCAAGAAATACACAAGTCAAAAAATTGATAAAGACAGTAATAAAAAATGTCAACGAAAAAATAGAGCTGGGAAATGCTGAGGAAGCCAACAAATCTCTAACAGCTGCAATGTCTGTTATTGATAAGGCTGCCTCAAAGGGTATTCTCCATAAAAAAAGTTCCTCTAGAAAAATAGCACGTCTATCAAGCAAGGTCAGCTCTTTAAAAAATAAAAGCAAAAAATAACCACTAAAAAATTTACCGCGTCCTTTCTGATCCTGAAGGAAGAGCACACATCTTTAATATCAAAGACTCTAAAAGAATCTTTGGGGATAGCTTAGAAGATTTTAATTGTATATCGATATTGAGCAATTCTTTCAGATGACTTCTCAATTCTCTAAATTGAAAAATTTTTGATTGCTTAATATATTCTTTAAGAAAAGTCTGTGGTATCCCAAGTTCTTTTGATATCCTCGTTAGAGAATATCGTTTTTTTAGATAGAATTTTGTTAACATTATCGAACGAATTTGATAGCTTATGAGTGCAAGTATTTTTAACGGAGATTCTCCTTGAAGTAATATCTTATTGATAAGCCTTAAAGCATCTTCTTCTTTCTTCCAACCAATTGATGAAGTAAGTTCAAAGATAGACCGAAAATGAATGTCTCCTGAAACAGCTTCAATATCCTCAAGTCTAATTTCAGACTTTTCACCGACAAACGAAACCGCCTTTTCTAATTCGTTGTTGATCATTCTAAGATCATTTCTAACAAAATTCTTAAGATAGGATAGCGCCTCTTCAGATATCTTCAAATTATACCCCTCAAGTTTCTTTTTAATCCAACTATCTAAATCTTTATCAGAAAGGCAATCAAATCTTACTGCAATACCTTTTTTTGAAACAACATGAAAAAATTTCCTTCTCCTATCTATCTCTTCACCAGTAAAGATAACGCAGCTACTCTGAGAGGGGTTCAAACAGTAATTAATAATGATCTCATCATCTTCCTTTTTTACTCTATCAATATTCTTGATTACCAATATTTTTTTATTTCCCATAAAAGGAAGAGTTTTTGCTTCATCAATAATAACGGAAAGGCTCTCCTCATCTGCATATAAAAGCCTATAACTAAAATCTTTAAAATTTGGATCAACATATAATCTAAAAATCTTTTCTGTAGCCTCTTCAATGAGGTATGTTTCCTGACCATAAAAAAGGTATATTGGAGAAAAAAGACCCTTCTCTATCTCTTTAATGAGAGCAGTATAATTTCTTACAGCCATTGACTATTAAAATCCCTCAAATACTAAACTTCTAAGCATCTCAGCTAATTCAACAAACGCTTTTCTTCTCGTTTCCTTCTCTGCCGCCTCTCTACTAGCAATAACACTGGTAACCTTATATGTGTCATCTGCAGTCAGACTCTGTTTCAAAAGCACCTTATCTGTAATGAGATCTTTAAAGATAATCTCATTATGTATCAAAACTCTATATTCTGTTACTCTATCGTTTGTATCAAAGGATATCGGTTTTAGGTTATAATTTCTAAGTTCTCCACTTAAAAGGCTATCTGCACTACCAGAGGAAATGATCTTTAATCTCCCATCTCGAATAAATGTATCTCGAATAATCCTGGTTATCTCTATCTCTATCCCTGGCTCTCGAGTCTTGTTAACAAAGGTAGGGATAGAAATGGTTTTTATATGGGTTGGAAGTTTGCTTTTCCCTGTGCCAGTCAATTGATAGCCACAGCCAAAAAGGCTAAAAACCATGATATAAATAAGAATCCTTTTTGCTCTCATCATATCCTTTATCCTATATAACAATGTTAACCAATTTGTTAGGGATAATAATATATTTCTTGATATACTTATCCTTAACCCACTCCTTAATTCTTTGATTTCCTAATACTATCCTTTTCAGCTCCTCTTCATCTTCATCAGCACTGACAGAAACCCTAGCACGAACCTTCCCATTCACCTGAACAACCAACTCAATCTCCTCTTCTTTAGTGATCTCGTCTTCATAGGAAGGCCATGGATGTGACAATAACTCTTCCTTGTTTCCTATTAACTGCCACATTTCTTCGGCGATATGTGGGGCAAAGGGAGAGAGAAGGATAATAGAGGATAAAACCGCCTCTTTGAGCACCATTAAAGACTTTTCATCCTTAACTTTGACCTCCCATTTGTAAAGGGTATTGATAAGCTCCATAATGGCGCTAATAGCTGTATTTAAGTGAAATCTCTTGCCGATATCATCCGTAACCTTCTTTATTGTCTGATGTGTCTTTCTCCTTATATCTTTTAAATCTGAAGAGAGTTCGTTTAGACTATCGTGATTTATACTAACGTCCTTCATGTCGTCTAAGTAGTTGTTAACAAGACGCCATATTCTATTTAGGAATCGAAAAGCTCCCTCAACACCCTGATCGCTCCAGTCTAATTCTTTTTCCGGAGGTGATGCGAAAATAATAAATATTCTTGCCGTATCTGCCCCATATTTTTCAATGATATCCTCAGGATCTACAATATTACCCCTAGATTTTGACATGGCGCTTCCGTCCTTGAGAACCATTCCCTGAGTTAAAAGATTTTTAAAAGGCTCTCCTACTTTAATAAGCCCAGCATCTCTCAGAACCATTGTGAAAAAACGAGCATATAATAAATGCATAACAGCATGCTCAATCCCACCTATGTACTGGTCAACCGGCATCCAGTAGTTGGCGGTCTTAGTATCTATGGGGCTCTCCTTATATCTGGCACAGGTATATCTTAAGAAATACCATGAAGAACAGATAAACGTATCCATTGTGTCTGTTTCTCTCTTTGCTCTTTCTCCGCATTTCGGGCATTCCGTATTTACAAAATCTTGCGTGTCTTCGAGGGACAACTTTTTTGTCTTTTTAAATTCGATCTTGAGGGGGAGCAGAACCGGAAGACTCTCATAAGGGGCGGGAATGATTCCACACTGATCACAATAAACTACAGGAATAGGTGCTCCCCAGTATCTCTGACGAGAAATTCCCCAATCCTTCAAGCGATAATTAACCGTCTTTTTTCCTATACCTTTTTTCTCCAGAAAATCGGCAATCTTATCCATCGCCTCCCTATTGTTCATCCCATCAAAATCGTCTGAACTAACGAGATACCCATCCTCAATATGGGCTTCTGTCATACTTGACTCATTAAGAGAACCTTCATAGGGATGGATAACAACCTTAACAGGCAAATCATATTCCCTTGCAAAATCCAAATCCCTCTGATCATGAGCAGGTACGGCCATAATAGCCCCCGTTCCATAATCCATAAGAACAAAATTTGCAATCCAGATCGGAATTCTCATTCCTGTTACAGGATTAATAGCATATCTTCCTGTAAAAACACCCTTCTTTTCTGCCTCTTCAGAAGCTCTCTTTATTTTACCTTCTTTTAATACCTCGTAGATAAATTCATTAACGTCTTTTTCATAAGAGGTCCCTTTAGGCAATTGACTTGATAACGGATGTTCAGGGGCAAGACTCATAAATGTGGCTCCAAAGAGGGTATCCTGTCTGGTCGTAAAGACCGTGATCGATTCACTGCTCCCCTCCAGAGGAAAATTGATCTCGACTCCATAGCTTTTTCCGATCCAGTTCTTCTGCATAGTCAAGACCCTCTCCGGCCAACCCGAAATCAAATCTTCACAGCCTTTAAGCAGCTCTTCAGAATATTTAGTGATTCTCAAAAACCACTGTTCCAACTCCTTTGTATCCACAGGAGTATCACATCTCCAACACAAACCACCTTCTACCTGTTCATTGGCAAGGACTGTTTTGCAAGATTCACACCAATTCACCATCGCCTTTTTTCTATATGTCAAGCCCATCTCATACATCTTGAGAAATATCCATTGGGTCCATTGATAATAATCTTGATGACAAGTAGCTATTTCTCTATCCCAATCATAGCTCAATCCCATTCTTTTCATCTGGGTCCTCATGTATCCGATATTTTCCCATGTCCATTCTGATGGATGGATACCTCTCTGGATAGCAGCATTCTCAGCTGGAAGGCCGAATGCATCCCAACCCATTGGATGGAGGACATTATATCCTTGCATCTTCTTAAATCTTGATATGACATCCCCAATGGTATAGTTTCTTACATGACCCATATGAATCTTACCAGAAGGATAAGGAAACATCTCTAAAACATAATATTTTTTATCTCTCTGTGAATCCTCAGATACCTGAAAGGTTTTATTCTCTTCCCATATCTTCTGCCATTTTTTGTCGATATTCTTAAAATCGTATCGATCACTCATAAATATCTTTCTCCAAAACCTAAATTCCTTCAAAATTTTTTAATAATAACAAAATGATAATCTTCTTACAATAAGAAAACTATTACTTTCCATATGCCAATCTATAGGCTAAATATTCTGGTATGCCTTTACTTATTATCTTTGCTTGAGCCTTGTGAATATCATAAAATACACGATGGATCTGAAACAAGTTTTTTTCAGTATCGTAAATAGCATACGCTGATCTATTGTCACCATCTCTAGGTTGTCCAACGCTTCCTATGTTAATCATATATCTTAGGTTATTTTTGATCTTAATTGGATTCTCTATAGACACAAATAATTCTTTCTTTTTATCTTCAATGATTATAAGAGGAACATGGGTATGTCCTATAAGGCATATCCTCGTATCAAAATAATTAAAATTATCTTCGATATTATCAATTCCAAAAATATAATACCATTTTTCTGGTTCTTTAGGTGAGGAGTGGAATAAAGTTATATCTTCTATTTTTCTTGAAAAAGGAAGCCCTTTCAAATACTCAACATTATCAGACGTTAAATGGGTTTGTGTCCACAATATAGCCTCTTTTGCATATATATTGAAATATGATATATCGGTTAATCCCACAGCAGCATGATCATGATTACCAACGACAACCATATCTGTTATGGTCTTTAACAACTCAATGGATTGATTAGGATTGGCACCATATCCTACAATATCACCTAAAAAAAATATCTTATCCGGCGATTCCTTTTCTATCTCGTTTAAAACGGATTGAAAGGCTTCAAGATTGCCATGTATATCAGAAAGGATGGCATATTTCATGATTCCAAATAATTAAGCTAGTGTGAGAGAGCCTTTATAGTTAGGAATAATCTGTGCTGCAGTTTCTGCTAACATCTTATATATCAGGTCATCTTCTTCTGCGATATGAATCACGATATCCCTTTCTTTAGTCTTTTTAATAAAACCCTTGACCATCTGTTCAAAAATTAGATAAGGCTCGAGGCTTACGATATTCTTGCCAATCAACTCTATAGAAAAGTCATAGATTTTAATCTTCGATAGAATATCAATAACAGAAGAAGATATATTAAATATCCTTTTAATGTCAAAAGTTGAGCTTTTACCCATACCTATCAACAAAATTTTATCAGTAATAAATTTGTCAGAATTGCAAAAGAGGCCTCTTCCCATATAGTTTCCTGATAATTTTTCGGACAGAATAAGATGAGAAATTCTGTTGCTCATTAACCAATCGATTCGACTTAAACTCCCACGAGAAGGAATAATATCCTGGAAAAAAGGTACAACAATGATTCCGCTTTTTATATTTAGAAGGTTCTTCGAAACTATTTTTAAACTTATCACAAATGAATGCCTTATCCCTTCAATTCTATATCTCTTTTTACCTTATCTAAAATACCATTAATAAAGGTTGAAGAATCTTCGCTCCCGAATTTCTTTTCTATCTCAATAGCTTCATTAATACTCACCTTTGGTGGAATATCATCTCGATAAATCAACTCATAAATGGCTATCCTGAGAATACCCAACTCTACTGCTCCAATCCTGTCTAAAGACCAGTTATCGCTGTATTTTTCAATCTTTTGATCTATATCTTCAATATACTGTATTGTTCCCCTAACCAGATCAGTAGCAAAACTTACAATATCATCGGAAAGACTATTATAAGTCCAATAGCGTCTTAAAATCTCTTCTATGTCTTCTCTAGCTATCTCATACTGATAGATAATTTTCAATGCCTCTTCTCGAGATCTTCTCCTCTTTCCCATATTATTTATTTGTATCTATAGCTTTATAAACATTTGCCATCTCAATGGCAGAAATAGCTGCTTCCCATCCTTTATTCCCAGCCTTTGTCCCAGCTCTCTCTATAGCCTGTTCAATGGTATCAGTTGTTAAAACTCCTAGTATGACTGGAATTCCTGTTTCTAGGGAAATGCTAGCTATCCCTTTAGTCACCTCTGCACTTATATACTTAAAGTGAGGGGTATCTCCTTGAATGACGGCTCCTAAACATATAACTGCATCATATTTTCTCTTTAAGGCCATTTTCTTAGCAGCAAAGGGAATTTCAAAACCACCTGGTACCCTGACAACACTTACATCACTGTCTTTAACCCCACTCCTTTTTAAAGCATCCAACGCCCCTTCAAGCAACCTTCCAGTAATAAACTCATTAAAACGACTTACAACAATCGCAAATTTTAAATCCTTACCTATAAGATTCCCTTCAATATATTTTGGCATAATTCTCTCCTCTCTTTATATTATTATATTATTTGATATTATTTAACAAATGTCCAAGCTTTTGCTGTTTTGCAATAAGATATCTTACATTGTATTTCCTCGGTCTTATCTCTAAGGGAACCCTTCCTATAACCTTTAACCCATAGCCATCAAGACCAACTATCTTTCTCGGATTATTAGTTATCAACCTAATCTTTTTAAGCCCCAGGTCTACCAAAATCTGGGCCCCTATTCCATAATCCCTCAGATCGTCCTTAAATCCTAGAGTTTCATTGGCCTCCACTGTATCAAGACCCTTGTCCTGCAGTTCGTAGGCCTTTAACTTATTTACAAAACCTATGCCTCTGCCCTCTTGCTGCATATATAATAAAACACCTGTCTCTTCTTTGGAAATCATCTCTAAGGCCTTATTTAACTGTTCACCACAATCACATCGGTAAGACCCAAAAACATCGCCTGTAAGACATTGGGAATGAACCCTGACTAACACCTCAGAATCAGGTTTAATCTTACCCTTAATGAGAGCTAGATGAGATTGGTCGTTTAAGGTATTCTCATAGGCAATCGCATCAAAAACACCAAGCTCAGTAGGAACCTTTGTAACAGCAGCTCTGCGGATAAAGGATTCCGTCCTCATCCTATATTCAATGAGGTCTTTTGTCGTAACAATCTTCAAATGATAGGCATTTGAAAATTCCATAAGCTTTGGAACTCTGGCCATAGCTCCATCCTCATCCATTATTTCACATATAACCGCTGCATGGTATAGACCAGCCAATCTTGCTAGATCCACAGAGCCTTCTGTTTGACCTGTCCTTACCAGAACCCCTCCTTCTTTTGACTTAAGAGGGAATACATGTCCTGGGCGAGCAAAGTCGCTCGGTTTTGTCTTGGGATCTATAGCCGTGAGGATAGTCGTTGCTCTATCAGAGGCAGATATTCCTGTTGTGATTCCTTTTTTTGCATCAATAGAAACAGTAAATGCTGTTTGAAAGGTTGCAGTATTCTCATTCACCATATCCGGTATTTCTAGCTCCTTTAAACGCTTGGGAGTCATGGAAAGGCATATCAGTCCCCTTCCATACTTGGCCATAAAATTAATGATCTCTGGGGTTATCTTTTCTGCGGCTACCATTAAATCACCTTCGTTCTCTCGATCTTCATCATCCACCAGGATAATCATCTTTCCCGCTCTTATATCCTCTATGGCCTCTTCTATAATATTAAACTTCATATAAAAAGAACCTCCTTTAATTAAATAAATCCATGTTCTTTTAAAAACTCCCTGCTGAGTTTTTTCTTTTCTTTTTCCTCTCTTGATAAAAAACTCTCCGTATATTTTCCAATAATATCACACTCAAGATTGACGGAATCTCCAATATCTTTAGCACTGAAAGTTGTCATATTGATTGTATAGGGAATGAAGCTGATCTTGAAGGTATCCTCCTTACAACTTAAAGCTGTAAGACTTACTCCATCAATAGCTACAGAACCTTTTTCAACAATATATTTCATCAGTTCTTTGGGGACCTGAAACGTAGTCTCTATAAAATCACCCTTCTTTTCTTTTTTTACAATAATTCCAGTTCCATCGATATGACCGCTTACCATATGTCCCATAAGCCTATCACCAATCTTTAAAGCCCTTTCTAAATTAACTTTGTCCCCCTTCTTGATATCACCTAAATTACTCTTTTTTATAGTCTCCGGAGAAACCTCTGTAGAAAAGGAGCTATCATTATGACCAATAACTGTAAGACACCCACCACTTACAGAGATACTATCACCCTTTTTCATATCTTTCAGAATTTTGTTCGCCTGAACTGTCAAAGTCAGAGATGTCCCTTTTTTGAATATTTTTTTAACTGTGCCTATCTCTTCTATAATACCTGAAAACATATCTAAAAAATTAATTCAAGTAACCTTCTATGAGAATGTCTTGATCAACTCTTTTAACCATAATATTCTTAAGGCTCTTCGCGTCCTTCAAAAAAAGAAATCCTTCACCACCAACAGGAGAGGGAGCCTCTTTCCCTCCTATGATTATTGGAGAAATAAAAAACATGGCCTTATCCACTAAACCTTCTTTCAGCGCTGAGGCATTTATTTCTCCTCCACCTTCTATTAAAAGGCTGGTTATGTTTAATTTTCCTAGCTCTACCATAAGCTTTTGTAGATCCACCCTTCCCCGTTTCTTATTTATCAGTAATATTTTTATTCCTTTTTTTTGTAATAATGATCTCTTCCTTTTAGAAGCATCTTTAGTCGTAACAATATAAGTATCAGCATCATTTAAGTTTAAGACTTTGGCCTTTAATGGAATCTTCAAAAAACTATCCACAATAATCCGTTTTGGATTTTTTCCTTTATTGCTTTTTAATCTGGACGTGAGTCTTGGATTATCTTTTATAATCGTGTTTATACCTACCATAATTGCATCAGATTCATTCCTGAGTTTATGGACAAGTTCTCTCGACTTTTTGCAGGTTATCCAACGAGATTCTCCCCTTCTCGTAGCAATCTTTCCATCGATACTCTCACCGACCTTAAGGGTGACAAATGGTTTTTCAGACTTTATAAATTTTATATATGCTTCATTTAACCTCTTACACCCCTCTTCTAAAATACCGTCACTTATCTCAATACCTGCCTTCTTTAGAATCTTAATCCCCTTTCCAGAAACAAGGGGATTGGGGTCTTTCATCCCTATTACCACCTTTTTAACCCTGCTTTTTATAATCGCATCTGTACATGGGGGGGTCTTTCCATAATGACAGCATGGTTCAAGGTTCACATAAAGGGTTCCTCCCTCAGCCTGAGCTTTAGCTTGCCTTAACGCTATAATTTCAGCATGAGGAAAACCTGCTCTTTTGTGATACCCTTGGCCAATAATCCTGTTTTTCTTTACAATAACAGCTCCAACCATAGGGTTAGGACTTGTCCTTCCCCTTCCCTTTTCTGCCAATTCAAGGGCCAATCTCATATATTTCTTTGACATCATCTACTGATTAAATCAAAAAAAAACCGAAGATTTAAAATAAACCTTCGGGATAAATATCGTAAACCTCAACCTTCTCCCCTCCAGACTGTAACTGTCGGCCCTGGAATTACACCAGATCAACCCCTAGAATTATATAGAGGTTCGCGGGCTATACCGCCGGTCGGGAATTACACCCTGCCCCGAAGGTTTTGAAAAGGTTAACATAAGTCTAAAATCGTGTCAAGCAAGAACTTATCAATTGATTATAGCTAAAAATATAATTTTTTGATACGAGGAGGAGTTACTCTTGACAAAGGATTGATATTAAGTATAATTTCTGACTTATACTAAAATTTTTAAGATACCAATATTTAAGGAGGATAAATGGTTAAGTTTAAAATGCTTAAAGAACCTGAGAAAGGAAAGAGGATTGAAATAAAAAATGGTCAATTAATCGTTGCAGATAATCCTATTATCCCCTTTATCGAGGGAGATGGTATAGGTCCTGATATTTGGGCTGCTGCTGTAAGGGTATTTGATAGTGCAGTTGAAAAGGCATATAACAGACAAAAAAAGATAGAATGGTTTGAAATATATGCTGGTGAGAAGGCAAAGGCAAAATATGATGAATGGCTGCCAGATGACACTTTAAAGGCTATTGAACACTATCATGTTGCGATCAAAGGACCCTTAACAACACCTATAGGTGGTGGATACAGAAGCCTCAATGTAACCATGAGACAGGTATTAAATCTCTTTGCCTGTGTAAGACCTGTAAGATATATTGATGGAGTACCCAGCCCTGTAAAAACTCCTGAAAAGATTGATATGGTCGTGTTCAGGGAGAATACAGAGGATGTCTATTCAGGTATAGAGTGGCCCATACACAGCCCTGAAGCCAAAAAGATTATTGATTATATTAAAGATGAATTGGGTAATGAGATTAAAGCAGATTCAGGAATAGGTATAAAGCATATCAGCGTTACAGGCACTAAACGACTGGTAAGAAAGGCCATTCAATATGCTATATCCCACAAAAAATCGAGTGTTACCATTGTCCATAAGGGAAATATCATGAAGTTCACAGAAGGGGCGTTCAAGGACTGGGGTTATGAATTAGCAAAAGAGGAGTTCGCAGATAATACGATAACAGAGGACGAACTCTGGAAAGAATATAATGGAAAACAACCTGAAGATAAAGTCCTTATTAAGGATAGAATAACTGATTCTATGTTCCAGCAGATCCTTCTCCGTCCCGATGAATACAGTGTACTAGCCCTGCCCAATTTAACCGGGGATTTTATGTCTGACGCTTTGGCTGCTCAGGTAGGAGGGCTTGGAATGGCACCAGGAGCAAATATGAGCGATACCACTGCCCTGTTTGAAGCAACCCATGGCACTGCTCCAAAATATGCTGGACAGGATAAGGTCAACCCAGGTTCGCTTATATTATCAGGTGTCATGATGCTTGAACATATCGGCTGGCAAAAAGCGGCAGACCTGATCGTTAACGCCATCCAGAAGACCGTTTCTCAAAAACAGGTTACCTATGACCTTGAGAGGCTTATGAAAGGCGCAACCCTCCTCAAATGCTCAGAATTTGGATCAACCATCATAAAAAATATGTAAGTAATGATTGATAACTCGAAAGATCCAGGAGAAAAAACAGCAAAGATCCTCTTAGATATTGAGGCAGTGAGCTGGAGTCTTCAAACCCCTTACATCCTTACCTCTGGAAATGCTAGTCCTGTTTATGTGGATTGTCGAAAGCTCATCTCTTTTGTGAAAGAAAGGAGAGAGATCATCCACATGCTCGCAGAAAAAACCAAATCCGATATTGGAATGGAAAATATAGAGGTGATTGCTGGTGGTGAAACGGCTGGAATCCCCCTAGCTGCATGGCTCGCAGAATCACTAAACCTTCCTATGGTCTATGTGAGAAAGAAATCTAAGGGCTTTGGTAAGGATAAGATCATAGAGGGTGTCATGGAAAAGGGGAAAAAAGTTTTGCTGGTAGAGGATCTGGCTACCACAGCAAAGAGCAAGTTAAGCTTTTGTGAGTCCTTAAGAAATGCTGGCGCAGAGGTAAATGATACTCTGGTCATCTTTGAGTATGGCTGTTATCCTGATACTTATAAGGAGCTAAAGGCAGCAAATCTCAAGCTTCATTCCCTAACCACATGGGAAATCTTATTGAAAACAGCAGAAAAGATTGGATTGCTAAAGACAGAGGAAAGCAAGATTATAAAAGATTTTCTTAAGGATCCAATCTCGTGGTCAAGAGAATATAAGGGTACTTGATCTTTTAACTACCTTAATGAAAGGAACTGAATTTCTTAAAGGCCTTTTTTATAACCTCTTCTGTACCAGTAGTCATATTGTAGTTTGAGATCTTTTCTGGGATTACCCATCGGGTATCAAGGGCATCAGTGCCTGATTTTGCTTCACCAGAGATATATCTGCAGACAAAATCTATGAGGACATAATGATACTCAATTTTACTCTCTTTATCTCGGATAACCCTTTCAAAAACCTCTACAAACTCTATGGGCTCAACCTTTAAGCCCGTTTCTTCTAAAACCTCTCTTCTAACTGCCTCTTTTAGGGGCTCTCCCAATTTAACCACCCCACCAGGAATACTCCATTTTCCATAGCCAGGCTCTTTGCCCCTTTTAATCAGAAGAACCTTTCCATCTTTAATAATAATACCCGCAACCCCTAATATGGGTCTTTGAGGATATCCCCTTTGCATTTATCTATTTTTCCTCTTTTAGCTTTGCATGAGCAGCAGCCAAACGAGCCACAGGAATAAGATAAGGGGAACAACTGACATAATCTAAACCGATCCGATGGAAAAATTCTACTGAGCTTGGTTCACCACCATGTTCACCACATATTCCCAGTTCAATATCTGGCCTCGTCTTTTTCCCTCTCTCTGCACCAATTCTTACCATTTCTCCAACGCCCTCTTGGTCTATGGCCACAAAAGGATCAATCTTCAAAATACCTTTATCTATATAGAAGGGTAAGAATTTGCCAGCATCATCTCTGCTGAAACCAAAGGTCATCTGAGTCATATCATTTGTACCAAAGGAGAAAAATTCGGCATATTCAGCTATTTTATCTGCAACCAGAGCTGCCCTTGGAACTTCAATCATAGTCCCTATCATATAATGAAATTCTACATCTGAATTCTTGAGAACCTCCTTGATAACCTCTTTGGCATTCTCATATGTGATTCTCATTTCTCCAATTGTCCCCGTCAATGGAATCATGACCTCTGGGAAAACCTTCCCCCCCTTTTTTGCAATCTCAACAGCCGCTTCAAAAATGGCCCTTACCTGCATGTCATATACCTCAGGAAAGGTAATCCCAAGCCTGCAGCCCCTGTGCCCTAGCATGGGATTAAATTCAGCAAGGGCATCTACCCTTGATAAAACCTCTTCCAGCTCAGAGATTCTTTCTTTATCCCCCCCTTTTAGCTTTAATTCTGTCAGCTCTTCAAAAAGTTCATCATGCTTTGGCAAAAACTCATGAAGGGGTGGGTCTAATAGTCTTATCGTGACAGGCATTCCCTTCATAACCTTAAATATCCCTATAAAATCCTCTCTTTGCATTGGCAAAAGCTTTTCAAGGGCCTTGTCTCTCGTCTCTTTATCTTTCGCCATGATCATTTCTCTTACTATCGGAATACGGTCTTCTTTAAAAAACATATGCTCTGTCCGTGTAAGGCCTATACCCTCAGTACCGAATTGAACAGCCTTCTCAGCATCCTGTGAAGTATCCGCGTTGGCTCTAACACCCAAAGTTCTTATTTCATCTGCCCATTTCATCAGTGTCTCAAAGTCATCACTCAACTCTGATTCAACCAGATCAACCTTTCCTAAAATAACCTCGCCTGTGTTTCCATTGAGCGATATATAGTCTTTCTCTTTAACTATCTTATCGTCCACCTTAAAATATCTCTTCTCTTCATCTACGCTTATTGCACCACACCCCACAACACAGCATTTGCCCATCCCTCTTCCAACAACAGCAGCATGGGATGTTAATCCTCCCCTCGCAGTAAGAATCCCTTTGGAGGCATACATCCCTCCCACATCTTCAGGCGAGGTCTCATTTCTTACGAGAATCACATCCTCACCCTCTGCATGGAGTTCTTCTGCCCTATCCGCTGTAAATACGACCTTCCCAACTGCCGCCCCTGAAGAACCTGGAAGACCTTTTGCAATAGGGGTAACCTTTGCTTTGGAATCAAACATAGGATGTAAGAGTTGATCGAGCTGATAAGGGTCTACCCTCAATACCGCTTCTTTCTTATCGATAAGTCCCTCGTTTACCATATCCACGGCAATCTTAACTGAGGAGAGAGCCGTGCGTTTTCCTCTTCTTGTCTGGAGCATATAAAGTTTACCATCCTGAATGGTAAACTCAATATCCTGCATATCCCTAAAATGCTGTTCCAGTTTTTTATATATATCTTCCAGTTCTTTATAGATACTCGGCATCTTCTCTTTTAAAGTCTCAATAGGTTGAGGTGTCCTTATCCCGGCCACTACATCTTCCCCTTGGGCATTTATAAGGTACTCACCAAAGAATCTCTTTTCTCCTGTCGCAGGGTCTCTTGTAAAGGCGACCCCCGTGCCTGAATTGTCTCCCATATTACCAAATACCATAGTCTGGATATTTACCGCTGTTCCCCAATCTCCAGGGATCTTATTCAATCTCCTGTATGTAATTGCCCTTTGATTATTCCAAGAATCAAAGACAGCATCAATGGCCATCTTGAGCTGCTCTTTTGGGTCTTCTGGAAAATTGATATTTTTTTCCTTTTCAACAAGCCTCTTATATTCAGATACAAGCTCTTGGAGGGCTTTTGCATTAAGCTCTGTATCCAGCTTGACATTAAGCTTTTTTTTCTTTTTGTTCAGTATATACTCAAATTTTTTATGCTCAATGCCCAGAACTACATCACCAAACATGGTGATAAATCTTCTGTAACTATCATAGGCAAATCTCTCATTACCTGACTTAGCGACCAATCCCTTGACGCTTCTATCATTCAATCCCAGATTTAATACTGTGTCCATCATACCAGGCATTGAAACCCTCGCCCCTGACCTTACCGATACCAAAAGGGGTGACTTATCATCGCCGAGCTTTAATCTCATCTTTTCCTCAAGCTTCTCCAGATTTTTTTCTACTTCATCCCAAAGACCTTCAGGATAGCTTTTGTTATTATTGTAATATTCTATACATGCCTCTGTTGTTATTGTAAAACCAGGAGGAACAGGAACATCCAAACTCGCCATTTCTGCCAAGTCAGCACCCTTTCCCCCTAATAAATTCCTCATTTTTGTATTTCCTT
>DATKYB010000038.1 GCA_035528715.1 Nitrospinota bacterium
ATGTTGATTTAATAGTAGGAGAGCATGTCACAGAGATCATCCCAAAACTCGTCAATAGATTTTCTGAGATTAAGACAGAAAATGTCCAGGTAGTTGCCCACTCTCAATCTCATCAACTTCATCCTGAGTATAAAGATATCGTCGGAGGAGTTGTTAAATCAATAAAAATAGTTCAATCCAATACTGAAACCAGATTTAAATACGGATTGAAATGGTATGGAAATTCTTTTTCTAATATATTAAGTCTAAAAAAGCTTTCAGGAGTAGAAAGTCTTTTCAATAAATTCAAAGGTATACCCGCAATCATTATCTCTTCTGGGCCCTCTCTGGATAAAAACATCAAATATCTAAAAAATATTAAAAAGGGAGCAGCAATATTGATCTCGGTAGATACCGGCTTAAAATGTCTCCTTTCCCATAATATAAAGCCGGACTTTGTAACCTCCATCGACTGTCAAGGCATCACAAAAATTTTTTTTACAGAGACTGATCTCAATGATATCTATCTCATATCTCCTTTTAGAATACCCCCTTCAGTAATTAAACAGTTTAATGGAAGAACGATCTTCTGTGATGATAAGGAGCTTAATCTATGGAAGGAGTTTAGAAAATACATGGGGAATCTTGGTGATGTCAACATAGGGGGGACAGTAGCTATATTTACTTTTGACCTTGTCAGGAAATTAGGATGCCAGCCTATTATATTCTTAGGTCAGGATCTATCATTTCCTCAAGACAGATACTATGCATTAGGTAGTTATAAAGATGATTCGTGGATTGAGGAAATCGGCAAAACGCTAACCATTGAAGCCAAGCACAAAGAACTTATAAATAAAATGGATATAATCAATTCAAAAAATATTTTTAATAGCACAATTAAGACATCAAAAACTATGCTCAACTGGTTAACATGGTTTGAAGTAGAAATTAGAAAGACAAAGGCGAAGTGTATAAATGCTTCTGAAGAAGGTATTTTTCAAAAGGACATGATAATATTGCCTTTTAAAGAAGTATATTTTCGATACATTAAAGATCAGAACAGTCGAAACAGAGATTGGAAAAAGATAATATTGGATATTCCGAGTATCGATTTAACTGGTTTAGACAAGGATCTCATGCCTGTAAGTTATAAATTAGAAAAAATAATTCAAATATGTGAAGAAATAACTGATAAGTGCTGCCTGCTTCTAAAGGCCTTATCATCTCAAAATAATAACGAATTAAATATGATTCATGAAAAAATAAAAGAGTTATGTAAGAGGCTTGGTAAAGAAGAAAATTTCTCTAACCACTTTAGACTTATCTATTTGATATTTAGAAGAAATTTCAATTTAGATTATAAAAATAAGATGCATGGAGATCCAAGGTATCGATATATATCAAGCATTGAGCTGGAAGCTAGAAGTATATTAGAAGCGTGTAAATTTATCAGAGCCAAATTAATAAAAGAGAAAAGAGATTATAAACAAAAAGAATTTTTTGGGACTGTCAGCTAGATAATTACATATATGCCTACCTTAACATCAACTCAATAAAAGAATAATACTCGATCAAAATTTTTCACAATAGAATATTTTTTATCTTTATTGACTCAGTAATTTTTATAATTTATCGATTATCTGATGCAACATTCTTTTTAAGTTGAGGAAATATATAATGACGTGTTGTATATTTCCCATCTGAGAGGATAAGTTGTTTGGCTAACATTTTTTTCGTATTTATAACTAATGGCCCTTGTAAATTTGCAGTCATTTTGGAAGGGTCTTTAGGAATTGAAATGATAACCATAACTAATGAATCTTTCTCATCAAAGATGTCCAAACAGGCCACTTCACTTTTCGGTATATTAATATGGTAATTCGGTTCAAATATTATAGGGTTCATAATAACAAAGGCTAGACTGGGATCATCAAGAGACTGCAACCATTTTAAAGGGGTATCTTTATGGTTCATGATAAAGAATCTCTTTTGATTAGGAAAACCAAGAATGCCTTCAGGCATCTTAATTATTTTTTCTTCTTCTATTTCTATATCACCAAATCTTGCTGTCTTAACAATCATCCCTTATATCCTTTACTTTCTTTTTAATAATCGAGATAATATATTAAAATTATTTGGTGTTAGAGAGGCTGCAAGGATATTTTCATCCTTTATCCTCTCAAATACCTCTTCTCTATGGACAATCGTCTCTGGTGGTGCTTCAATACCTATTTTAACCTGACATCCTTTAATCTCTAGTACGGTGATCTTTATTTCTTCACCAATTATAATGCTTTCTTCTAACTTCCTTGTTAAAACTAACATTGTCACCCTCCATGGCTGAACGAGAAGTCTTAAACTAATCTAAAAAATCCAAGAGAGATATGCCTGCTATTTGGCTCGCTGCACTTAAAGAAGCCCTGAACACATCCTGTTGAGATGTAAGTTGAGTAATGACATCAACAAGATCAGCATCCTCTCTCTTAGACAACAAATCAGTAATGTTGAGTTTAAAGCTGTCAAAATTTGTAAGGGTTGATTCTAATCTGTTTACCCTTGCCCCAACATCTGCCCTTACGCTCAAAACTCTATCCAATGCCCCGTCCAGTTGATCCAATGTCCCTTGAATAGCATTGACATCATTGTTCAATAAGGCTTCTTTTAATACATCCAGACATCCAAGAACATTATGAGCCCCTTGAATACCTAAATCTTTAGCTGAAGACCCACTTCCTACCTCTGTGACTACAGCGGTAGTGCTTGAATTTGTGGAAACAACATCTAGAGATGTTCCTCCAAAACTAATCGAGGCAGAGCTATTTGTTCCTGAACTAGTAATGGAATTAATTACATCCCCAATCGTCGTAGCTGAACTGAGATCGACATCACTACTTAAAGAACCGTTTTCAATATGAATTGATGTTAATGTTAAACCATCTCCTCCTTTTAAAAGGCTTAAAGGCGTCGAGGCAGATAACTCAGGATCTAAATCATCACCGTTGAGTGTCGTTCCAGAACCATAACCTAAAATCCCTAAGTCTTTTGCAACCTGACCACTACCTACTTCCTGAACTTCCAGTCTCCTTATGGGGGAAGAGCTTGAATCTGTAAGAAGAATTCCTGTTCCCTGGCTGTTTATTGTAGCTGTAACATTCACACCAGCCAGACCATTAATATTATTGATGACATCATTGATATCCATTGTTGATGTGTCTGCAAAGGTAACCGTATCAGAATTCCCTTCCCTGTCTATTATCGTAAAGGAACCATTATTAACCCCATCTCCCCTGTTTAAATCAGATAAGGCTGTATCCCCATTGATGTCTGGATTGAGGTCTTTGGTTAAAAATTCTGAGCCCACTACATTCATGGTAACAGTAGCATTACTTCCTACCTCAATCTGTCTTGTTCCGCTATCACCGAAATAGATACCTCCGGAAGAAAAAGGAACAGTATCGGTTTTATATCCAGCGAATATATAGGTATTCCCTATTTTCGTATTCCCTATCTGTATCGCCTCCTTAAAGAGATTCTCAACTTCCACAGCAGAGGAGGCCCTCGTCTGTTGAGTGGCTGTACCTGAAGATTGCGCCACAGCAATCTCTTTTGCCCTAATGATTATATTATCTATACTATTCAAAGCCTGGTCAGTAATTCCTAGGTTTGAATTAGCCCTATTTATGTTTCGCATGTACTGGTCTGTAGCTGACAATATTGAGCGATAATTTAAAACCTCTGTCATGCCAACAGGGTCATCTGAGGGTTTATTGATCCTTTTGCCTGTTGAAAGCTGCTCTTGAAGTTTTGACAATCTTACAACATTATCATTTAAATTCTTTAGTATGGTATTTAATATAAGATTATTTGTTACTCTCAATTTAAAACTCCAATCTATCTTACCAGATTAACCAAAATATCTAACATTTCGTCTACCGTTACGATAAGCTTGGCTGCGGCTTCATATCCACTCTGAAATTTGATAAGATTGATTGCCTCCTCATCAAGCGAAACACCCGATATCTGCTCCCGGCGATTTTCCAGTTGGATAACCATAGCCTCCTTTTGTTCTTTACTAAAGGATGTTGTCGAGGCCTGAATACCAATGTCAGAAACAATAGACGCCATATAATCTTCAAAAGTACTCGTGTCATTTGATAACGTTAATGTATCTTGAAGGGCAGCGATGGCTAGGGCATTTGTATTATCACCAGGCAGGCTCGAGCTATCCTGGGCAGCCGCTATCTTTTCTACATTATTTGTGATTGTACTGTTTATGGAAATATCTCGAGCAGCATTACTGGCGCTCCTTAAAATAAATACATCTCCACTAGCAATACTTCCAGATATGCTTACAGTAATTCCCTCAAAAGTTATATTATTTCCAGATACATAAGAATTTCCAGTCGAAACCGCTACTCCATCAGTTACATTATAAATTGTAAAGGTGCTCGAATCTGTAAATCGGATCTCAAAGTTATCTCGATTTATTGTAGATTGATCGATTGAAACAGAAGATATAACACCAGAACCTGTATTATAAGAATCCTCTTGAACCGTTGAGCTAAGAGGGTCAAAGAAATTGATACCGGTAGAAGCATCTAATCCATATCCCATAGTATGTAAAATATTGACCTCGTTAATAATAGCAGCAGCCAATTGATCAAGCTTATCCATCGTATTGACTACATATGTATCTCTCATTTCTATCAATCCTGCTAGTTTACCATCTGATATTTCGCTGGTTATGTTTCCATAAGTTCCACTCCCTATATCGAGCTCGACATCATAATAGCCCGAATTATTTGCATTGGTCACCACTCTTAAATTATATGAATCTGAGCCGACAACAAGAGATTTTCCAGTACTCAGAAAAACAAAGGCTTGGTTATCTTCATTTTCTAAAAAATTTATATCAATCTTTTCAGCCAATTTGTCTAAAAGCACAGCCCTCTGATCTCTATAATCATTGGCTCTATCCCCAGTAGCCTCAGTACTATTGATTAAGCCATTAAGTTCAGCAATCTCATCTATGATTTCATTTATCTCAAGAACTTCAGCCCTAATTCTGTCATTACAATCACTTCTGAGTTGTCTTAGATTCGCATCCGTCTGAGAAAAGTTTGAAACAAGAGATAAACCCATCTGTTTAACGCTTTCCCTTTCTGGAATTCCCTGTGGATTGTTGGCAAGATCAGAAAATGCATTAAAAAAATTACTTATCGTTTCACTCATCCCTAAGCCCACCGACTCATTAAATATGAGCTCTATCTGTTCCATCATGTCATTTAGGGCTGTATATTGCCCAAGGGTCTGCCTCTGTTTCAATATTTGATTGTCAAGATAGGCATCTCTTATATTGGTTACACCTTCTATTCTTACACCTGAACCTATGAGTCCATAACCTGTGGTTACCGGAGCGGCTTGTTCAAGAACAACCCTTTGGCGAGCATAACCGGGTGTATTGACATTAGCTATATTATTTCCTGTTACCTGTATTCCTGCTTGATTTGCGTAAAGTGCTTCTCTAGCAATATTAAAGATATTAAATATTCCTGACATCTATGCCTCTTTACTAAGAATCTTATTACTAAAATGGTTTTCCCTATTAAATTTTCCTGAAGGAAGATATACAGGGTTTGGGTTTATAAGATCATTGAGTAACGTTAAATGTCCATTAATACACTCGAGTGAATCTTCAATGAACGCCTTGTTTTTCCAGTTCATTTGAGCTATATCATGAATGAGGGAAGAGAGATTCTTGCGACATCTTTTGAACTCTTCTGAAAAAGGAGACTTTACAATATCAGATATTTTTAAGAGGGTTATTCCTTCTTTTGAAATTTTTAGGTGGCCTGCAATCTTATCAATTAATGCGAGTCTCGATTCTTCCATAATTCTAAGTTTTAATATAATCGTCTCTTTCAACTTATAGCATCCTTCGATCTCTTCTAGAGATAAACGTATCATCGCATTCCTTTCTCTTCGGAGAAGGTCAAGTAACTTTCTATATTGCTCCGTTTCTTGTTTTAGAAGATCTAATAAATCAAAAAATAGTCGATTCAACTTTTCTCCTTGCTTCTAAATATTTTAAAATTATAAAAACTTAAGGGGGTTTAGTAACTCGCCATTTCTTCTTATTTCAAAGTGGAGATGAGGACCTGTACTCCTCCCAGAATCTCCAACCTGGGCTATAGGCTCTCTTTTTTTAACATATTCTCCAACATCTACTAAATTTTTAGAATTATGGGCATAAAGGGTCTCAGTCCCTTCTTTGTGCCTTATTATAATCGTCTTACCATAATTCCCTTTTTCACCACTAAAGATCACCTTTCCAGATTGAGCAGCGAATATTTTATTGCTATAAATAGAATCAATATCTATTCCATAATGAAACCTTTTTACTCCATCTATGGGATCATCTCTCATCCCAAAAGGAGAACTGATTTTGCCCTGAGCAGGTAAGATAAAGGATCCCATTCCTTGAATCTCTTTGTTTTCATATTCTTTTAAAAGCCCTCTTATTTTCAAATCATCAATAATTAAACGTGCAAGGCCAATGCCCCCTCTATTAGAAATTACTGATGAAAACTCATTATCAAGCATACTTGTATAAATCTCTTCCCCTCTTCCCCCATCAATCAAACCTGATTTTTGAATACTGGCTCTCATGGTTTTAAGCATATAGAAAATAAAAATTTGCTCAAATTTTTTTGCGACTTCTTCGACAGTTTTAATGTCTTTATTACTAAAATCTTTAATAAAATCTGCCTGATCTTTTAATCTCTTTATATTACCATCCAGATATTGAGTCTCTATCAGTTGTCCTGCTACAGGATCAGGTATCATTTTAAATAATCTCCAGCTCTGCCTGTAATGCTCCTGCTGCCTTTATTGCTTGTATTATCGCTATAAAATCTCTTGGGGTTACACCAACAGCATTTAGACCTTTTGCCAATTCACCTATACTTGTAGCAGAAGGCATAATCAATAAGCTAGCCTCTTGTTCTGTCGTGCTGAGTTCTGTTCGTGGAACAACAGTCGTCGTTCCTGTTGATAAAGGAGTAGGCTGAGAAACTTCAGGCACTTCTTTGATTTGAATGGTTAGGTTTCCATGTGATATTGCAACAGTTGAAATTCTGACATTGGCTCCTACCACTATAGTTCCTGTCCTTTCATCCAAAACGATTTTCGCTCTGCTATCGGGGGTGATCTCTAGATTTTCTAAAGAGGCTAAATATTCTACTATTTTCCCCTTATAGCGCTCTGGAACTTTAACCTCCACTGTAGCAGGATCTATGGCTACAGCAATTTTTTCTTCAATCGTGCTGTTAATTGCATTAACAAGCCTTGTTGCAGTTGTAAAATCAGGGTTATGGAGGTTTATCGATAATAACTTTTTATCAAAGAAAGAAGTAGAAACTTCTTTTTCAATGACTGCGCCCCCTGGTATTTGAGCTACAGTAGGATGATTCTGTTGTACTGAGGCTGCTGCTCCTTTTGCAGAAAATCCACCTATAGAGACAGGGCCTTGAGCCACCGCATAGACTTTTCCATTCGGAGCTTTTAGGGGGGTTAATAACAGAGTACCCCCTTGAAGGCTTTCAGTATCACCAATGGAGCTGACGATCACATCAATTTTAGAGCCTACCTTCGCAAAGGGGGGAAGGTTTGCCGTAACCATAACAGCAGCGACGTTATTTACCTTTACAAGATTTGGATCAACGGTAATTCCCATCCTCCCTAACAATCCAACTAAAGTCTGAATGGTAAATTGAGTACTCTTACTATCTCCTGTTCCATCTAAACCTATAACGAGTCCATAGCCAATAAGTTGGTTTTTTCTTACACCCTGAACATCGGCAATATCTTTAACCCTTACTGCTTCAGACGTTCCATGGATTAATAATATTATCAATATTATCGTTATGATGACCGAAACAGTAATCCGTAACCTAAACATAATAAATCCCCTCTCAGAATGGTAAGAGATAATCTAACACCCGAGTAAACCACCCTGGCCTTTGTTTTTCACTCACGACCCCATGACCACTTAAATCAATCTGGGCATCTGCTACTAAGGTGGATGGAATAGTATTGTTTGCAGAGATATCTTGAGGCCTGATAACACCTTTCAAATAGAGATATTGTTCTTCATTATTAATCTTCATGTTCCTCTTTCCTTCTACGTAAAAGTTGCCATTCTCTAGGACATCTACAATCGTAACCGAAATACTTGCAATAATGCTTCCTTCTCTTTTGGTCGTACCTTCTCCCTCATAATCATTTTTAGTAGTAGAATCTATAGTTGGAACAGAGGCGGATGATTTTATGAGATTAGGATTAACGCCTTTTATCCCTATCCCTGTTCCTGGAGCAAAAAAACCAAAAAAGTCTGATAGTTTTAATTTGGTTTCTGTTTCTCTATATAAATCAGTATTTGCACTGCTAGATCCAGTAACATTTTCAACTATATTTACAACGACAATATCATTGATACCTCTGGCCTTAGTATCGTAGAAAAGAAGGCTCTGGGGATTGTTCTCCTCCCAGAGAGAACCCTCATATTTGACTTTATCAATCTCTGTCTTAATGAGACTTTTGCTGCTTCTCTGTTCAGGGGTCGGTCTGGCTTTATTTATATCTCCAGCACATCCAGTAAAAAAGCAAAAAATGGAAATCAAAATTATTGTTTGGAATAAATGAAAAAATCTTTTTAACATTTTTTCTCTCTTATATGAATAATTCAAAATTCGATCTTAACGGTATTCTCATCTAAGATAAGACCCCCTATAATTTTTTTTGAGCTGAGATTCCTAACCTTAATTATATCTCCTTTGCCTCCTTCTTCTCTGGCTTCACCTTTTGTTGTTATCTTTAGGGTTTTTGACTCTGCAAGAATCGTTACAAGATGACCTTTTTTAATTAGAGAAGGATGTTCTAATAAATTCTTTTTCAATATCGTATTTGCTGGAATATTTCTTTTTGCTCTTTTTCCTACAACATCTTCTAATTCCCATATTACCCTTTGAGGTAATTCTGAAATTCTTCTCTCTTCCATATATACATCATTTTCAGAGATGATTTGGTTTCTATCTATAGGACGAGATGAGAAAAAAACAGGAACTCTTCTATCTATCTCTGCAGTAACCCTAATCTTTTCTACGATACGACTGTCTGCTTTGAATATGACATCTAATAGATAAATATTATTCTGGTTTAAAGCTTTGAAAGGGATGACCTCATATGAAATCTCCTTATGAGAAGGAACTAATATCTCTCCGTTATAACTTATTTTTAATTCTATATTCTCTCTTTTCCACTGGATCCTTTTCAAAAGGAATTCTTCTACAATCTCCCTTATCTCTTCTTCAGATATCTCTCTGGAAGCCCTTGTAACCTTGACCTTTTCAGGACCAATAAGGGCAACCTTTGAGATATCTGCTTTGTTTTGCTTAATCCTTAATTTAATATAATCTTTATTAATGGTTCTCGTCATCCCTGGAAGAGGTAAACGTCCTATATAAATTGGAGCGATCTCTTTTATCTCCTTTTTATCTCCATCAATTTTGGCTATCTTGTTTAAAAGAATCCTTTCTCCTGATATATTGCTGTATTCTTTTAGATTTACGCTTACCATTCCATCAGCAGTGTTATATGCTATCCCCATCGTTGTTATTGCAATGATACTAATGAATATTAGGGATGTTTTACCTTTCATATTTCTTATCCTTATCTAACGATGTTCGCGGCTATCTGTAGCATCTCATCGGATGTCTTAATAGCTTCAGAATTAATCTCATAGGCGCGCTGCGCTGTAATCATGTCAACCATTTCTTGAACGATATTGACATTTGACATTTCAAGAAATCCCTGAGCCAATGTACCCAAACCATCTTCACCAGGTGTACCGTTAGTTGGGCTTCCTGAAGCATCTGTTTCAATAAACAAATTCTTCCCGATTGCTTTCAACCCAGCTTCATTAGCAAAATTTGACAGTTCAATGTTACCTACCGTGCTTGGGGCTGAGGATCCTGGTTGGAGAACAGATACTGTTCCATCTGCCCCTATTGTCATACTTAAGGTATCAGAAGGTATAGTAATCTCTGGTTGAAGTTTATAACCATCAGGAGTAACAATTGCTCCATCACTATCCGTGGAAAAGGCTCCTGCCCTTGTATAGCCTGTATCACCATTTGGTTGAAGGATCTGAAAAAAGCCCTGCCCTTCGATTGCAATGTCAAGCTCATTCCCAGTTAATTGAAAATCTCCTTGAATAAATATTTTATGGGTAGATGCTGGTCTCGTCCCAAGACCTATCTCGAGTCCTGTCGGTACCTCTGTATCTGAAGATGATGGTGAACCAGCAGACCTTAAAGACTGATAGAGCAGATCTTGAAATTCAGCTCTGCTCGACTTAAAACCAGTCGTGCTAACGTTTGCTAAATTGTTTGCAATAACAGAGATCCTTATGGTTTGAGCCTCCATACCTGTTGCAGCTGTAAATAAACTTCTTAGCATTTTTAACCCCCTTTTAAATATTAAGTATTCAATCTTCCTATTTCATTGACGGCTCTGGAAGCAACAACCTCCATGCTCATTTTAATTACTTTTTGATAAGATTGGTATGATCTTAAGGAATCGATCATCTGTATCATTTCTCTGATCACATTAATATTGGAAAGTTCCAAAAAACCCTGCTTCACAGCATATTCTTTTGCCTGAGAATCTTTTTCTATACTGGCAAATAAAGAATTTCCAATCTTTTTTAGAGAATATGGTTTTGGAAAATCAACAACATTTAAATTTCCTACTATCTTTCCATCTGCAGATATCTCGCCGTTATTATTAATCTCTATTGTTTTTCCATCGATTACTATCTCATTATCCGAACTGCTCATAACAGGATACCCTTCTTGGGTTACTAATCTGTTTGAACTATCAAGGGAAAAATTTCCCTGTCGGGTATACCTTATCCCCTTGGGTGTTTCTACAGCAAAAAAACCATCACCATCTAAGGCTACGTCTAACTTATTACCCGTCCCCTTAAAAACACCTTGACTAAAATCTGTTACTATCTTATCAAGCACAACAAAAGAGTTGGCATCCTTAAAAAGAGAGGATTGTTCATTAAGTGAGATTAAGGCAACCCCAGGAGCCTCTTGCATTTGATTTTGTGTATTACTGAGAACACTCTTGAATAAGGGGATATCTCCCTTATATCCAACAGTACTCATATTGGCTAGGTTGTTTGATATGATTTCAAGCGTTCTTTCCTGGGCAATACTACCTGAAACCGCATTATATAATCCACTAATCAAATGATTACTCCTTTTATCTCTATTCTTTTTGCCGCAATAAAAATGCAATACCAATGCCAAATTCATATGGCAGATTTTCTCTGGTTTAAAAAAATAAGTCTTTAAAAAACAAGGATTAATAAATATCTGTATTTCCTTAAAGGTATGAAGCCTTATGGGATAGGAATTTTCTGCCTACTGAACTCGAACTACCATTTACTCAATATAAACCAAAATATTGCACTAAATATGAATGAGCAACTTCAGGATGAATTGGTGATTTGTAACCTAAGGATTTCTGCTAGATAAGAAGTGAAAATATAAAGGAAGAAATTTGCCTTTAAAAAGAAATATTAAATAATAATGTCAATAATCTTTCCTTGATTAAGAGGAGAAGTATCTTCTTTAGATTCATCATCCTCTTTATCAATTGCTCTTCTGTTCTTAAGGTTCTTTTTTCTTTCTTCCTTTTTTATAGTATTTTTCATTTTGATGTCTTCTGCCTTTTTTTCAGATTGACTTTCTTCTTTCTTTTTTTCTTCTTCCTTTTTGAGATCAAGCAAAAATTTTTTTTGTTGTTGTTCTTGATCCTTATAATTTATTTTTTGTACTTTTTTATCTGAAGAATACTGAGACAATACCTGTTTCATATCGACTGGTTCAACACTCATCTTTATCCTCTATATCTTTTACTAACCGGTCGTTTAATTTAACTCTTTTATAATAAATTAATAGAAATTTTTAAACCATATTAATGATTTCATCTACAATATGATTTAAAGGAACAACCTTATCCACAACATTTATTTCAATAGAAGCCTTTGGCATTCCAAAAACCACGCATGTATCCTTGCTTTGAGCTATTGTTCGCCCATCTTTGTTCTTTATCATTCTCATTCCTTCTCTTCCATCATATCCCATACCCGTCATGATAACTCCAAGGCTTCGCCCATTATAATATTGAGCAACAGATTTCATCATCACATCAACAGAAGGTCTGTATAAAAAATTAGTAGGGGACTTTGTTAATTCAATTGAAACTTCCGCTGGTTTTTTTTTAACAACCTTCATATGATAATCTCCTGGAGCTATCAGAACTAATCCTGACTTTACCACATCATTCTGTTCTGCTTCTTTAACCTCTATCTGGCTTATCTGATTAAGCCTTGTTGCAAAAGGGCCTATAAAGCCAGCAGGCATATGCTGGACAATTAAAACGCCGCAAGGTAAATCTTTTGGCAAATAGGGAATAACCTCCTGAAGCGCTTTCGGACCACCGGTTGAGGTTCCTATAGCTATAGCCTTGATCTTTTTAATACGAATATCTTTTTCATTATTTTTACCGCCTTCCTGAGTCATAATATACTTAGATTCTTTTGATATCCCTTTTGTTTTTTCATTGGATAAATAAAGTTCGTCTTTCCCTGTTATTGCCTTAATTTTTTCTATTAATTCATCTTTTATTTTTATAACATTTAAAGAAGTATTATCTAAATTTTTTGGTATAAAATCTACTGCTCCTAAATCTAAAGCATCTAGAGTGGCTTTTGCACCTTCATTTGTTAATGAGCTAACCATAATCACAGGAAGGGGCATTTGATCCATGATAATCTTTAAAGCCTCTAAACCATTCATTCGTGGCATTTCAATATCAAGAGTAACAAGATCAGGTTTCAACTTCTGAATCTTTTCTATTCCTTCCTGTCCATCCCTAGCACCACCCACTACCTTTATTGATGAATCAGATTCTAGCATTTTTGTTATTGCTTTTCTCATAAAAGCTGAATCATCAATTACTAATACTTTTATATAATTATCTATCACCATTTATGATTCCCTATGAATAGTCTATTTAGGAGCTTTTAGATTTTGAACTAGCCTTGCAATATCTAAAATCAGCACGACCTTTCCATCACCTGTTATCGTTGCACCTGCAACTCCATGAGAATCAGATAAGAACTCACCTATAGATTTTATAACGATTTCTTCTTGACCACAGAGCCTTTCTACAACTATTCCGTATCGCTTTTCTGCAATTCCAACCACTACAACATAAGAATATAAATTTTGATCTTTATTTTCTGTTAATGGAATATCAAACTCATCACTTAGCCTAATAAGTGAAAGTACAGAACCTCTTACATTGACTACCTCATGGCCATCAATAATATGTATCTCTTTAGAGGATATTTTTATTATCTCTACAACAGATGACAATGGAATAGCAAACATCTCTTCTCTCACCTTTACCATTAATGAATGAATAATAGCGATGGTTAATGGAAGTTTTATTACAATCCTGTTTCCTTTTCCGAAATTGTTAACTATATCAATAATGCCGTTTAATTTAGTAATATTCGTTTTCACCACATCCATCCCAACCCCTCTTCCAGATATATCACTGATTTTTTTTGCTGTACTAAAACCAGGGGTAAAAATGAGATTTAGACATTCCTCTTCGCTTAATCTATCAGCCTCTACTCTATCAATAATTCCTTTCTCGATAGCCTTTTCCCTAATTTTTTTTGTATCCATTCCCCTTCCATCATCTTCAATTTCAAAAACTATATTATTCCCTTCATGATAAGCAGAAAGTCTTATATTTCCAACCCTAGTCTTTCCTGCTTTTATTCTTTCTTCAGGAATCTCTATGCCATGATCTACCGCATTTCTAATAAGGTGAACCAATGGATCAACTATCTCCTCGATTACAGATTTATCTAACTCTGTTTCTTCCCCAAAAATATCTAAATTAATCTCTTTTGACATATCTCTTGCTAAGTCTCTCACCATCCTCGGGAATCTATTAAAGACTCTTTTGATAGGTTGCATCCTTGTTTTCATTACTGCCAGTTGTAAATCTGTAGTAATTCGATTCACATGAGATGCAAGAACTCCCAATTCCCTGAACCTGGGATCATCTTCATATATTTCCTCGAATTTGCTACTGATGTTTAGCAAGCGATTTCGGTCCAATACCAACTCACCAACCAAATTCATTAAATCATCAAGCCTGCCTATATCTATATGTACTGTTTTGTCAGCTTCTAAATTCTTAGTTATTTTTTCTTCTTTTATCAATGTATTATCTATTTTTTCCTCAGTAGCTTCTTTAACTTTCTTTTGTATTTTCTCATTTGTGTTGTCACTTTGCACCTCTGCAGAAGCATTTTTAATCTGATCTGCAGTTTTTATATTTTTCTTTACAATTATTCCTTTTCTTTTCGTTTCTTTCTCAGAACCCTTTCTTTTTTTGATGGACTTTTTTTCTAATCCTTTACAATTTTTCTCTCCATGTCTCTCTTTCTTATCAGACCCTTTTATGATTTGGCTCAATTCCTCTAAAATTCCGGTTAGATCAATCTTTTTCTTTTCATTACTCTTGATAACTTTAAGAAGAATTTTAATGAAATCAAAGGATTTTAGAAGAGTATCCATGATATCAGGGGTAACTTTTATTTTTTTCTGACGGAGTTTATTCAATACATTCTCTGACTCATGAGTTAGTTCAACCATTTGATTGAGCCCTAAAAAACCAGAAGTTCCTTTTATAGTATGTACAGAGCGAAATATCTCATCTATTATTTCAATCTTCTCAGGAGACTTTTCAAACTCGACAAATTTTTGATCAATCATCTCCAACAGCTCTTCTGCTTCAGTAATAAATTCTTTTAAAATCTCTTGCATTTCATCCTGTTGGGTTTCTTCTGACATTTTTAAGCTCTCCAAAAAGATCTATTCAAAAAATTCTGCTAAGATATCATCAACAAGGTCTTGTTTTAAATCAATGGGCTTTGACGGGTCTTTTAATTCGGTCACCATTTCCCCTCTTTTCTTTTTGTCTACGAGACCGAATGAAACTAAAAGTACTAAAATCTTCGTCTCTACATCCTGCACAAGGGATATAATCTTCTTTATCTTTTGGCCTGTTAAGTCTTGAAAAGAAAGGGCTGTCAAAAGATCGATAAGATCCTCTTTGTTGCTGATATTTATGTTTTGAATATCATTTATGATTGATTTTATTTCTCTGTTCTCTTTTTTTATATTATTACTCACAAATTTTTTTAAATTCTTAAGAATCTCAGTTAGTCTGTTTTGATCATCAAGGATCTTTTCTGTTAAAGAAATGATTTTATGAGTTGCTTCTTCTGTTTGTCTAGTAATATCTGAAAGCTGCATGGAGGCTTCGGGAAAACTCTTTGTTGTTGACTTTATCGGTGAATCGATATATTGAAGTTTCTTTCTGGTTTCTTCGATATATTTAGCTAAACGCTTTAGTTCACCTTTTAATTTAAGGTTTGTTTCCTTGTAAAAATCTCCTTCAGATATTGCCTTAGCAACATCAGCTAACTTCTTTACAGAATAACTTTTTTTATTCATTTTTAACTCCCTTTGGTATTACTTTCTCAAAAAGTCCCATTATTTTCAGCGATTTTTTAAAAAATATCATCTGGAACAAAAAAAATATCATTTTAATTAGAAAATATTTTATCAATCTTTTCTTTCAATATCTCAGCAGTAAAAGGTTTTACAATATAATTATCTACTCCTTCCTGCAGAGCTTTCATAATCTTCTCTTTCTGCGCTTCGGCAGTAACCATCAAAAAAGGTATTGACTTTAATTTTTCATCGCTTCTAATAACTTTAAGAAGGTCTAATCCCGACATCTTAGGCATGTTCCAGTCTGAAACGATAAAATCTATTTTGTCTTTCTTTAATAAAGTAAGGGCACTACTTCCATCATCTGCTTCAATTATATTGCTATAACCCAACTGCTTAAGAATATTTTTAATAATTCTTCTCATCGTCGAAAAATCATCCACAATTAAGATTTTCATTTTTAAATTAGACACTTTTTTACTCCTTTAAAACTTTAAAAGACTATCTATTTTTTTTATTAATTTACTCTTTGAAACAGGTTTTTTGAAATAAGCAGATGCCCCTAATTTCATTCCCCTATCCCATTCTTGATTTTCGCTTTCTAAACTAATAATAATTATAGGAATATCCTTAAACGTCAGATCATTTTTTAAAGAACTGACCAACTCTAATCCATCCATCTTTGGCATGTTTAAATCAGTGATAACTAAGTCAATGGGAAAACGTGCCATTTTTTCTAAAGCATCAATCCCGTTATCTGCCTCAATGATTTTATATCCCCGCTCCTTTAACATAAAACCTATTATTTTTCTGGCAGTAAAAGAATCATCTACCAATAATATATTTTTCAAACTATTACCTCTTTTTTAATATTATCTATTCTTTCTTATAAACGATCGCCTTTTCAAAATGTAGTGGTTTAAATGCTCGTGATAAATTATGCAATGATTCTGAATGACCAATAAAAAGGTATCCCCCAGGGACCAGCAGATCATAGATTGTAGTAATCACCTTTTTCTTTGCCTCGTTATCAAAATATATTAAGACATTTCTACAAAACACAATATCAAAGTCTTGATAAGTTTTATTTTGAATTTGGTCTATCAAATTTGTATTTTTAAATTTGACTAAATCTTTTACTCCAATTTTCAAACTATATTCTTCACCCGTATTATCAAAATATTCATAAAGATATCTTTCTGGAATACTATTAATCTTGTTTTTTTTATATAACCCATATTTTGCTGATGATAAAGCTCCTTCACTAATATCATTGGCTATGATTTCAATTTCCCATCCTTTTGATCTTAATTGATGTTCCAAGAGAATCATTGCTATTGTAAAAGGTTCCTCACCCGTCGAACAACCAGCGCTCCATATCCTGATGCATTTTTTTTTCTTCTCTCCTTTTACCTCCATAACCTGCGGTAATATACTTTTTTCAAAGGCAACCAGTTGGGGAGGGTTTCTAAAAAACGATGTCTCATTAGTTGTAATAGAATCAAACAATCTCTTCATTTCTAAATTTTTATTTTTGTCATATTTCAAAAAATAATAATAATCCTCGAAACTCCCGCAATTACACTCCAAAACTCGATTTTTTAAACGATTCTCCAAGAGATACTTTTTTTTTAGTGAAAAATAAATTCCGCTTTTTTCACAAATAAAATCTCTTAAAGAGATGAAGGTTTCATCTTTTAATAAAATCTCTTCTCTTCTCAAATAAAATATCCTTTAAAAAATTAACTTTCTATATTACGTAATGCCTCTAATGCAGTCTTTTTCACATCTTCGTTATTATCTTCTATTGCTTTCATGAGGACTTCCATTGACCGTTTCTCTTTTAAAACCCCCAACGCCTTTACAACCGCAACTCGTGTGATACCTTTATCTTTTTCAAAGAGTTTAATTAAAGGATCGACAGCCCTTTTAACATTCATCTCTCCCAATATTTCAGCAGCCTTAAATCGTACCCATAGATTTCTGTCTTTTAGTGCCAAGATAATATGATCAATAACTTTATCATCATAAATTCCGGATAATGCTTTAAGGGATGTTAAACGAACCTGCTCGTTTTTATCAGATAAGGCAGGAATGAGAGCATCTCTAGTTTTTCTATTCTTATTTTTCGTCATCCCTAAAGACTCCACTACAGCCCTCCTGATTCTCCAGTTAGGATCTTTTAAAAGCTTAATAATGGCCTTAATGCCCCTCTCTTTACCTATATACCCTATGCCATCAATTGATAATTCTTTTGCCTTTTGGTTTTTGCCAGATAAAAGTTTTATGAATTTTTCTAATACTTCATCCCCATCAATCATGACCAAAGCTCTCAAAGCAGATATACAAACATCTCTAAATTCTTCTTTTTGAAGCATTTGAAATAAAGGTTCTATAGCCTTTTTATCTTTAGTTTTTCCTAAGTAT
>DATKYB010000039.1 GCA_035528715.1 Nitrospinota bacterium
CCCCACCTTTTTTAGTTTTAAGCTCTCTCCATCAAAAACAATTGCCTTCATAATAAAGCTCTCTTTTTTGATAATCTATTTTTAAGCGGACACAGATCACAGCGAGGTGACTTATGACAATAAAAATGCCCGATATAATCCAGCAATGCATGGAACTCGTTAAAAAGAGCAACATCGGTTGGAAGACGCTGCATAAAAAATTCCTGTAATTCCTGATAGCTTGGGTTTTCATGGAACCATCCATGGCGATAAAGGATACGACGTGTATAGGTATCCACAACAAAAATCGGTTTTTGCAATGCATAGAGAAGAATTGAATCGGCTGTTTCCTCTCCAATGCCATAAATCGATAGTAGCTCATTATGTAAAACCTTTGTGTCTCTTTGAGACATCTTTTTTATTGAACCCTGATAGTGATTCAGAAAATATTTCACAAATTGCTTGGTCTTCTTTGCCTTTTGATTGAAATATCCAGAAGGACGGAGCAAGATTGCCAGTTCTTTCTCAGAGATCTTATCGAGTGTCTTTGCAGAGAGTAAATTGTTCTGTTTGAGATTGTTGATGGTTTTTTCTACATTTGCCCAGGCAGTGTTCTGCGTCAAAATTGCTCCAATAATAACCTCAAAAGGAGAATCTGCAGGCCACCAGTGGCGAGGCCCAACTTGTTTCAGCAATTGATGATATACATCCATCATTTTTTTTGGTGTTAAAGAGCGTTTAATCATTTGAAAAATTATCCCTGTAGATCTTAAACAACCAATAAAACAACTCTGTTTTTAAATTTATCCGTGTGAAAAATTAAATCTTTTTGGCAAATAAATCAAGGGGAAAATAGAAGAAAAGTTTACATATAAGAAAGACTGCTTTTAAGAGGGAAGAGGTTTATGAGGCGTAGATCAAGCCTAAGTTTCAATTTCTGAGGTTTGGAATTCGCCTTCGTTTTCAACCCAGGGAGGCAATACTTTACAGAGAATATAAAGGATGACAAGCGGTAATATTAATAAAAAGGCAGCCATCAATAAACCTTCTATTCCCAATAATTCTAGTTTATAAACTGTTAGACCTCGGAGGCTTTTTGAGAATAGCTGACCGCCAATGACAACATTCCACCGCGTACTGAAAATACCTATCTGCACGAGAATAGCAGCGACAAAATAGACCATCCTTCGCATTTCATCTGGGATCTTGAAAAATCTCGCCCAAGTTATTGTTATCATCGGTGCAAGGCTGCCAATAATAATCTGCGAAACTATCAAGCTGATAAACAGCCTGCCTTTTATTAACTCTGCCAAAATCTTAATAGATTCCTCTGACTCATAAAGCCTATGGATGAAGTCCAGCAGCTCCAGTGAAAAGTCAATAATCATAGCATAGAGAAGTAGTTCGGCCAGCTTATTAAGACAACCCATATTCATCTCTTTCCAGCGAAACATAGAGGTGACCATGTAAATTAAAAATACTAAAGCAATACCAGAAACCATCGCTGAAAAAAGAAAAACGATTGGCATCAGCACACTGCTCCACCAGGGATTCGCCTTGACCGCTCCGAAAATAAAGCCAACATAGCCATGGAGGAGGAATGCTGAAGGGATACCGATGATGGTGATAACTCTTCCAATTTTTTCGTCAAAATTTAAGGATGGCTCTGAAATATCTGCTGCGCCCAAGGTGAGAATCTTATAGAGATACTTACTCAATCCCTTTTTTTCTTTGGACCAGATTACGATTTCTTTTCGATAGTCAAACCATATCTCCAAGAGTAATACCACCATCAAATACCATGCATAAACAAACCCAAACATGGCCATTGCCGATTGTGTAGAGGGTGTTAAAAACATCTCGAAAGCACGTTCTGGACGCCCAAGATGAATGATAAGCGGAAGAGGTGCTACAAGGAGAAAAGCGAGCGCAGCCAAAAGAGATAATCTATATACAGGTTGCAATACCTTTACATTGAATACTCTTTCGAGAGAAGCAAGAATGAAAGCACCAGCTACTAACCCTGTTATATAAGGATAGACCACTATTAAGGTTCCCCAGTGGAGCTCAAACTCATTAGGATAAATAAATCCAGTTATATGCTGAAACTCAGGTATCATATTAGTCATGCTTATATCCAGCAAATTATCTCACCTCCATATCAGCACCAGAATAATAGACCTTAGGTTCAGTATTCAGATATTGTTTCATAACGATAATGTCATTAAAACGGACAAATCGTCTTAAAGGACTACTCTGTAATCCAACCTCACCAAAGATTCGAGTCTGAGTTGGGCAGACCTCAACACAGGCAGGAAGGGAGCCCTTTATAATACGGTGATAGCAGAATGTACATTTATCAGCTACTTTTTTAACAGGATGGAGGTAGCGGGCTCCGTAGGGGCAGGCTTGAATACAATAACGGCAACCGATACACCACTTCTCATCAACAAGGACCACTCCGTCTTGGCTGAGAAAAGTTGCGCCGACAGGGCATACCTGGACACACGGAGGTTTAGCGCACTGGTTACATATCTTGGGAACAAAGTATGTCTTTAATATATCGATATCACCTTTGAACTCAGGAAAGCCGTCAATACCGCCATTTGGGCTGTCTACATAGGTTTCCCCCTCTATGGGAACGATATATCTTTCAATCCAGGTTCGGAAATAAATCGGTTCTCTGGAGATATTATTTTCTTTTTTGCAGGCATCTACGCATCTTCCACAACCGATACATTTATGAATATCTATCCCCATTCCATACCAGTGCTTTGTTGGATCATACTGGCTATTTTCTCTACTGAAAAGGAGCTTTTCAGGCTGAAAAGAAAGGTAAAATATCCCGGCAAACGAAAGCGCTTTATAGCAGCTTTTCAAAAAATCTCTTCGATATAATTGAAAAGAATTCTTTTTCATCGCTTCGCCTCCGGATAATGAGGATAATGGCATTCCCAGCACAAGTAGCGTCCGCCGTGAGTACTGAGGTCGATACGACGGATTTCCTTGAGACTATCAGCATCTTTGGCGTGGCACTGCCCACAAAATGCTCTTTCTACTGGCTTTCCAGCTTTTTCGAGTTTTGGGTTAGTTAGGTGTTTCTCTGTAACCTTATGACATTGTTCACAGGAAAGGGATGCATGATGCGAGACCCTCTTTTGATTGACTATGGTTCGATGGCAGGCGCTGCATTCAGAAATAACTTGGGGCACGAGAGGGTTGTGCGGTTCATGGCATGCCATACATGCTTTTCCAGGATTATGGGTTTCTGCAATAATCTGGGGAAAGCCTGTAGGTCTTGAGGGATTGAAAGCGTGACAGAGCTGACAATGTTCGCGTTCCCTAGGGACAATCGGTTTATATTCACCAGGTGAACTGGTATGTTTTGCCGCAGGCCCATGGCATGTTTCGCACGATACTCCCTTATGGTTAGACTTTGTTAAGGAATTATAAATGTTACTATGGCAGTTTGTACATACCTGATATCCGGCATAATTGATCTTCTGAGAAGCAATTTCATCCAGCGCATTACCACGGTAGTGTCCATACTTTCCAAATGAATGGGGAACAAAAAATATTCGCCCTATGATAAAAGCTCCGATTACTATTGCAAAAATCACAGCCAAACTGATTATTTGACGAGGAATCTTGGGATTAAATTTAATATTTTTCCAATCAAAATTTTTCAAAAAATCTCCTCAAAAGGCAAAGATTATTCGACGAATATATTCAATATTATATTTCAAGTCAATTCTTCCCATCTTTTTCATTATTGTAGAAGATTTAAAGAGCAATAAAAAAAATAACAGCAAAGGTGTCTCATTCTTATTTAATTTTTTTTAAAAAGGTTTTTTCCAAGAGGTCTGCTAAGCCTTTAATATCATTTATATCAAAACAGGGAACACCCCTATCAAATCTTCTGTCACTGACAATCGCAATGAGATTATCTTCATCTGTGCAGAGGAGCTCTTTATGGACCTCAGATCGAAATACCTCAATCTTGGGCTTGTCCCCCTTTTTATAACCTTCTGTGAGAATAATATCTACATCCTTAATGATGGATGATCCTATTTTGTCCAAGGTATACTCTTTATCTACCACTTTTATAATGGCCAACTTATTAGGTGAAGAGATAACTACTTCATCAGCACCTGCCTTGGTATGCCTCCAGGTATCCTTTCCCTCTTTGTCAATTTCAAAGCCATGAATATGATGCTTTATTGTAGCAACCCTATAGCCTCTGTTCTTTAATTCTGGAATAAGTTTTTCCATCAATGTTGTCTTTCCGCTATCAGATTTCCCAACAATCGAAACAATTGGTATCATGCCTCATGTTCCTCATAAAGAGATTTTTCAACTGCTTCAGCTCTCAATATATCCTCTTCTGTGTTAAGATTTAAAAAGGCAATTTCTTTAGGATCATATGTGGCTATCTCTGAAATTCCTATCTCTTTAACTTTTACATGAGTAAAGAAATCCAAGATTCTCAAATTGTTCCCCTCAATTAGTTTCTCAATATAAGGAATGCAAACCTTTGAATATATCGCATGAAGAGGCTCAAAGCCTTTTTTGCTCCGTGGTATGACGATATCTGAATCCTTTGTAATTCCTATCATATATTTTATTAAAGACTCATTTAGAAAGGGCATATCACATGCAAAAATAAAATTATGTTTAGATGAAGATACTTTTAGCCCTGTATAAATACCACCCAAAGAATCTTTGCCCGGTATAATGTCTGAATATATCTTGCAACCAAGATAAGAATAGAGATCTGGAGTATCTGTAATAATGATAATATCCTTAAATATCCTTGATAGGGTAGAAAAGGCTCTATCAATGATAGTTATCCCACCTATTTTTATAAAAGATTTATCCTTTCCAATCCTTTTGTTCTTTCCCCCTGCTAGGATGATACCCGTCAATTCGATCTCTCCAAAATAAAAAAACATGCAAAAATTATCATGGTGATTGAGGATTGTCAACTGAGTTAATCTTGTAGAAGCACTTTTTGGTTATATAAATGACTTATCCACTAATCCTTCGGTGATGAGAGACAGGCATGAAAAAAGATTAGCCAGAGTGAAAAATGGATTTAGCTTTTAAATTCCCTATCAATTGCTCTCTTTATCTCTTCGATTGATTTCCCTTGTTCGTAAAGCTGGGCTGCCCTCAGGGCCTCCTTCTGACAGAGCAGTCAGCCTGCACCATGATTTTCAACAAAACAACTCAAAAGGCTTTTATGATAGAAAGGCGGCTCATCACAAGTGCAATAACAAAAGACCTCGTCCATTACACGGGGATATTTTTTTGCCGCAGCATATATGCTGCTCTGGTCATGCCTGTAAACATTGAGGGAGGAAGTACAGGGCGTGTTTCACCTCCCTGAACATAGAAGGACTTCCCCTTTTTACCTCCTTTGCTCATAAAGGGCATGTGGCCTAAAAAAGCACGAATAATGATAGCTACTGCAATTCCAGCTCCAATCCAAAGCAAGAAGCTTTTTTTCTGATTTTTTCTCTTGTCTAAAAATTTCTCTGAGCCCTTTTTTTTGCTTCTTTTTGCCATTTAATACCTCAATATATAATTGGTTCTGATTATCTTTTTAATATCTTGTCATACTCTTCAGATAAATCTTTCAGTGTAATCGACTCAAAAAATTTGTGAATCTGATCTCCTAGCTTCTTCCAGACCAGCCTTGTTACACATCTATCTATTCTATCACAAAAATCCTTAACGCTTATGCATTGAACAGGATACATATTCTCATTAACGGCTAACAATATATCCTTTATACTTATATTATTAGATTTTTTGGCTAATAAATATCCGCCCCCAGGGCCCCTGACACTCTTAACCAAACGAGCTTTCCTCAGCTTAACGTAGAGCTGCTCTAAATAATGTAATGATATGTCCTGCCTCTTTGAAATCTCTGATAACGATATCGGAAGTTTCTCAGAATGATAGGCTAAATCTACCATTGACCTGACCGCATATCTACCTCTTGTTGAGAGTCTCACATCTGCCCTCCTTTTCTTATCACTATTTGACTATACTAAATTCTTTCTCTTCTATTTGACCCTTTTTTATATCGAAGACTTTTATAACAGGCTTGTTTAAATCTTGGAGAGAAATGATAAAGTAGAAAGTTTCAGGGAACAAAGGCAAATCTGATTCAGGCCAAAAGGATTTTTCTATATCTGTCTTTGATGGATAAGCATCCGAATGAGTATGAGAATGATAGATTCCTATTAACTCAAGACTTTTTTCTCTTATTTCCTTGTGAGCGTCTAGGAGATCTTTTGGATTCATAAAATAAGTATCTGGGTTTTTATCATCATTTTCAATCTCATAGATATAAGATATCTTTCCGTTTTGTCCTGATAATAAGCCGCAGCCCTCATGGGGATACTCTTTCTTGGAATGAGTAATCATCTTATCAACGATAGATTTCGGAATAGTAATCAAACTATCCCCCCTATTGAATTTTTCCTAAAAGCTCTTTAAAAATAAAAGGATAAAAGATTTTCCTCGGCTTGTAAAGATTTTAAATTTAAAATTTATTATTAAAATCCTTTTCCATTGCCACACACAGGACAATTAGGGGACTTTTTAATATTTAATTTGCGAAATTCCATCTTTTCCCCGTCCCAGGTTAAAAGACGATTTTTGAGATTCGTACCCTTGCCGAGGAGAAATTTTATCGCTTCCATCGCTTGTAAGGTTGCGATAACCGCTGGTGTTGCTCCTAATACAGGAAAAACCTCCTTCTCCGGAGATGAAGGAAAGATGCACGCAAGACACCCCGTTTCAGGGGGATGGAAAAAGGTGAGCTGTCCTGACATTCCATAGATACCGCCATGGATAAAGGGTTTTTTGGTTTTGACACTGTATTCGTTCAAGAGATGCCGGGTCGGGAAGTTATCGAGACAGTCGATAATCAAATCGGCATCATGGGCAAAACGATCAATGTTTTCCTTAGTAATCTTTTCCGTGACCGGTTCAATGGTTACATCTGGATTGATTTCAGAAAGAGTCTCCTTTGCTGAA
>DATKYB010000040.1 GCA_035528715.1 Nitrospinota bacterium
AATCAAAATCTTTCAAAGAGTGAAAAAATGACTTATTCGGGGAAAAATTACATTATAAATACTGTTGATTTATCAGAAGACGGTGATTTAGTAGCATTTACAAGAGAAAAAAGTCTGATTGAAATAAACGAAAAACATAAACTCTATACAAAGTCCTCAAAAAATGGCTATTTAGATAGTTTGGTAAGAGACATTGCTTTTACAGAAATTGCAAATGATTATAGCGATGGTAACTTAATTATTTTTAACCAAGTCTTTAATGAAATAGCTAGAATATCTGCTCAGATATTTTCTTAATATTAAGTAATACAATATGATTGAAGATAAAGAAGATCTTTTAACGAAGTCTTTCATAAAAGGTTTTATCGAACAAAAGTTTATCCATCATTTTCCTTCTCTTGTAAATTATTCTCAAGATAAATTATTTAGAAAAATAATAATGTATGTTTCAGACTTATATATAGAGAACAGGTCTCTTGAGAATACTGCTAAAAGGTTAGAGATTGAACCAAGATTGTTGAGAGACTTTTTATTGAAGGCCGATAATTTAAATGTGATTAATTATAAATATTTAAAATACAAATCTAAGAAGAAAGATTCTAATTTAGAACTATTTGATAAAGATTACAGCATAAAAAAATTAGATAATATAAAGCTGAACTATGAATATTGGAGAAAAGAAGAAACAAAACGGATTGTAAAACTTTTAAAGAAAAGTTATTCAATTAAAGATGTTGCAAAATCAATGAATATGTCTTTTATGACTATAAGGAATATGTTATTTGCAGAATACAAATGTAATAATATTACTCAACTTAGAAAGAAATTAAAAATTAAAAGACCTCTCTCACAAAAAAAAATAGAAAAGTTAAAGAAAGTAAAGAAACTTTATGACAAACTCCATACACTACAGAAGACAGCAAATGCTTTGGGTATTACTAGAGAAAGAGTAAGACAGTTGCTTAGAGATGGGGAAAAATATGGTATTTTTAAATATGAAATATTTAGAGAAAAAAAGTTTGAGGAACTACTACAAATTTATAATAGAGATTACTTAGTTAGAGAGATAAAAACGACTATTAGTCCATCTAAAATATGCTTGAGATTAGGTATAACAGAAAGAGAATATTATAACTTATTAGAATATTATAATATAGATTCAAAAGAATATCGTAGATTAGCAAGAATGGGAAAATGGGTAGAGAAATATACTCAAATAGTTGATACTTTAGGACATCATCCTAGCACTTATGAAATGAGCACAAGAAAAGATTGGAAAACCGTTTGGTCTAAAATTACTAAATATTGGGGAAATATCGATAATTTTAGAAAAGAATTTGGAATTGAGAAGCCAAAACATAAAATTCATCCCAATACAAGACAGGCCTGGAAGAATATGATTGAGAGAAAAAAAGAAATTAAAAGGGAGAATAAAAGAAAAATGCTTGATATTATAAAGGAAGATGGTCCTATTGGTTCTAAATCTATTATGAATAAATTTGGATTTAAACGTGCCAACGTTTTAATATATATAAATGAATTATTAGAAGAAAATTTAATTACAAGAATAGGTAGTAATGTAAGCACTAAATATATAGCAAATTAAATTTTATGAATAACACAAATAGATTTTAGTTAGAATCAAATTATAAAAGAGATAAAAAATATTTATAAATTGTATATAATAATAAATATTGTTTAATTTAAATTGAGGGTTAAATTATGGAAAGAAAGGATAACAAATGAGTATTGAGAAGAAAAAATTTAATAATTCAGAAAAAGCAATTAGATTTTTGGAAAATTTAGCATTTAGCAATGATAATTATATCTTTCGAGGACATCCAAGTAGTAAATATAGGCTACAAACTACTTATTATCGGCATACTTTAAAATATTATAGTGAAGAATATAGAACTACTATTAATATTGATTTTGACATAAATACAATAATTGACAAGTTTAGAACTGGTCTTGTAAGAAACGATATACCAATTCCTTTTGATGAGGTAGAGTTTAGAGAGAATCAAGATTGGCTTGAATATGCCCGTCATTATGGAGTCCCTATTCCTTGTCTTGATTTTACATACTCCCCATACATAGCCTTATTCTTTGCTTTTAATGAATTACATATATCTCACAAAGAAAAAGGCATAGAAAAGTATGTGGTTGTATATGCTTTAAATTTAAATTCACTTTCTTTTTGGTGGTGTAAATTAGACCTTGAAAAATTGAAGAGAAGGTTAAATAAAGAGTCAAAAGAGTTAACAAAAAAAGATTATGATAGAAATTTAAGAGATTGCTTAAATGCGTTTTTAAATCCTAATCTTGAAAGAAAGTTGGGTCACCGTTTTCCTGAGAATGAAATAATATTTATTCCTTATCCAAGTAGATATAACAAAAGAATGCAGAAACAGGCAGGAGCGCTGTTATATGATACCTTAAATCACAAAAGTTATGATTGTGAAGACTTAGAAGGAGTTTTAGAAAACATAAAAGAAACACCTGAAGTTTTACCAGATCGTTCTGAAAAGATATCTAACACTTTAACAAAAATATTCATAAATAAGAAATGTGCTAAAGATGTATTTCAGAGGTTAGAATTAATGGAAATAAATGGAGGAAAATTATTTCAGGATGAAAATGGAGTAAGGATGGACGTAGTTAATACATTTCACTATAGCCCCAAAACAAGCTATTTAAGAGATATTTCTCTCTATAAATATTAAGACCTTAAAAAAATTATATTACTAATTAATTTAATAGAATTATGGTCTTTTCTGAGAATATAAAAAAGGAAGTAAGAGAAAAATCAGCTTTTCAGTGCTGTATTTGTCAATCTGTAATACCAGATGTTCATCATATTATTCCTCAAGAAGAGGGGGGTTCTGATACAATAGACAATGCAGCTCCTTTATGTCCAAATTGTCATAGGCAACTTGGTAATAATCCTGATCATAGAAAAGTGATTATTCAAGCAAGAGACTGGTGGTATAAGGTTTGCGAGAAAAGGTTTTCGAATGATAGCGAAACTTTTGAAATGATTAGAGAGATCCATAAAATGCTTCAAAATGTTCAACTTACCAATACAGAGCTGGATGATTTAAAAAAGATATTGAAAGATATGAATGATAAAAATATTGACAATTTAACGGATAAAACAAAATTTGTAACAGCATCAAAAGTAGTTAAAGCATCAACCTGGTCTCAAGAAGAATCCGATGATGATTTTACATATTCAACTTATTGTAAACGATGTGGCTATCAAGCTTTTGGATGGAGACATCGTTCTGAAAAATGCCCAGATTGCGGCAACATTATTGAATAATTCATTTTGAATAAATTATTCAACTCTTTTCGTTGATTCCCAAAAATTAGAAATTTAAAATTATATTTGACAGTATAATTTAATTAGGTATTAACTTCTCTTTCCACCCTTTTGCTTTTTAGGGATTTTTCCAGAGAATGAGGAGAAAGAGGGAGGGTGTTTGAACGAAGAGAGTTTCCTTCCTCGCCGAATGAACGCAGAAAAATTCCGTAAAGAAAAGCAACGGGGCACCCTTCTTTAGTTACCTTTCTTGGGTGTGCAAGAAAGGTAAAAAGGATTTGCTTTTACCCCTCCTTTCGCCTATCCTTAAAAAATCATGAATAAAAAGCCGATTATCATATTTGACGGGATATGCAAGCTCTGTAATTTCGCTATCGATTTTATCCTTAAGAGAGATCAAAAAAAGGTCTTTATTTTTTTACCCAACCAAGTTATGGCAGGTAAAAAGATTCTTGAGAGATTCGAAATAAAAGATTTGGAAGTAAAGTCCGTCTATCTTATTGAAGATAATGAGATTTATCATCAGTCCACTGCCATTTTGCGTATCTTGAAAAGGCTCTCCTTCCCGTGGAATTTAGGCTATGTCTTTATTGTTATTCCAAGACCGATTCGAGATTTTATTTACAATATCATAGCCAAAAATCGATACCAATGGTTCGGAAAGAGGGATGTCTGTAGAGTTTTAAGCGAAGAGGAAAAAGGTCGTTTTCTCCTCTAAAACCCTTTTTGAATTTCAAATCAATGTTATCTATCAATGTTAATCTTTGACACTTCTTAAGTTTGATAATAACCTTTATTATAATAACAGCAGAAAATTTTGTATTTTTCTGGAATATTTGAGAGTTTTTTGATAATAATTTTAATAATAAGCAAAGGAGAAACCAATGGGAAGGATATTTAATGATATAACAGAGACCATTGGAAGAACACCTCTGGTCAGGTTAAACAGGATAACCAAAGATATAGAAGCAACAATCGTGGCAAAGCTTGAGTTCTTTAACCCCTTACACAGCGTAAAGGATAGAATCGGTGTCAGCATGATTGAGAGGGCTGAGCGGGATGGATACATCAATAAGGATACGGTTATTATTGAACCGACGAGCGGAAACACAGGAGTGGCTCTTGCCTTTGTGGCTGCTGCCAAGGGATACAGACTCATTTTAACCATGCCTGAGACCATGACCATTGAGAGAAGAAAGATCCTGAGGGCACTTGGAGCAGAGCTTGTTCTAACCCCTGGTCCAGAGGGTATGCCAGGCGCAATAAAAAAGGCTGAAGAGCTTCAAAAGGAGTATCCTCATTCATTTATGCCCCAGCAGTTCAAAAATCCAGCCAATCCTGAAATTCACAGAAAAACCACAGCAGAAGAGATATGGAATGATACAGATGGGAAGGTGGATATTTTCGTATCAGGGGTTGGGACAGGGGGAACCATTACAGGGGTTTCTGAGGTAATAAAGAAGAGAAAACCGTCTTTTAAGGCAATTGCAGTGGAACCAGAGGCCTCACCCGTCCTCTCAGGCGGAAAGCCTTCTCCCCATAAGATTCAGGGTATTGGTGCGGGTTTTGTTCCTGATGTCCTAAACAGGGATATGATTGATGAGATCATTCAGGTGAGCAATGACAATGCCTTTGAAATGGCAAAGAGGCTTGCAAAGGAAGAGGGTATCTTTGCAGGAATCTCCTCAGGCGCTATTTTATGGGCTGCACTGGAAGTGGCAAAGCGAGGGGAGAATAAAGGAAAACTAATTGTTTTTGTTGTCTGCGATACAGGGGAGAGATATCTGAGTACTCCAATAGCAGAGGAAGCTTAAGTCATATGGACCTTAAAGATAAGGTAGCTTTGATAACAGGAAGCTCCAGGGGATTGGGTAAAGGGGTTGCGCTTGCCCTATCAAGGGAAGGTACTAAGGTGGTTATCAATTACCACAGGGATGATGGCCCTGCAAAGGGTGTTGTTGAAAAGATAAAAAGGGATGGGGGAGAGGCAATCTCCATAAAGGCAAACGTTACCAGACCAGAAGAGGTGGAGAGGCTGATATCGGAAATAAAATCAAAGTATGGAAGGCTCGATATCCTTATCAATAATGTCGGGCACTTTTTATTCAAAAAGGTCACGGATTTAAGCATAGATGAGTGGAAAAGTTCACTCGAGAGCAATCTCAACAGCGTCTTTTACTGCACGAAATACGCCCTCCCATTGATGGTGGAAGGTGGATGGGGGAGGATTATCAATATCGCCTTTGCAAGGGGAGATTTGATCTATGCAAAGCCAATGACAACCCCCTATGCCATTGCAAAGGCAGGGGTTATTCTCTTTACCAAATCAATAGCAAAGGAGGTTTTTGATAAGGGGATAACGGTGAATGTGATCTCACCAGGCACAATTGACAAGAGAGAAAAGGAAGGGGATAAGCTGGAGAATATTCCAAAAGACCTCTCTCCTGATAGCCTTGTTAAACCTTCGGAAATTGCTGAAACCATACTTTTTCTCATTTCAGATAAGGCCTCAAAGATAACAGGGGCAAATATTACAGTGAGTGGTAGTTGGAATCTATAAATAGAGGAGTAAGAGGAATGTATAAAAAAGATACCTTTGATAATAGGCTTCGGTTTATTACGATTCCCATGAAAAATACCAGTGCGGTTACTGTCCTCATCTTTGTTGGGGCTGGATCGAGGTATGAAAACAGGAGGACAAGCGGTCTCTCACACTTTTTAGAGCATATGTTTTTTAAGGGAGGGAAGAAGTATCCTGACACAAAGGCGGTTTCAGAGGTCATTGATTCTGTCGGGGGTGATTTTAATGCCTTTACCAGCAAGGAATTTGTCGGATATTACGTGAAGGTTGCTTCAAAGCATATTGACCTGGCAATGGATGTCCTTTCAGATATGTTGATCGAGGCCAAGTTTGAGGCAAACGAGGTGGAGAAGGAGGGGGGGGTAATTATAGAAGAACTCAATATGTATCAGGATATGCCCGTCTACCTTGTTGGAAACGATTATGAGAGGCTTATTTTTGGAGACCAGCCCCTGGGATGGGATGTTATAGGAAGGGTAGAATCTATAAAAGGACTCAAAAGGGAAGATTTCCTGCAATATAAGAAGGACCTTTATACCCCTGATAACATTGTGTTAACGATTGCCGGGGATTTTAAATATGATGAGCTAAAGAAGAAGGTAGAGAGATACTTTAAGTTTAAAGATGGAAAAAAGAGCTATAGTTTTGAGAAGTTTGATAAGGAGAAAATAGGGGGCAGGGTATTTTTGAGGAAAAAGGATACAGAGCAGGTTCATCTCATATTGGGTGTAGAGAGCTATCCCCTAGACCACCCTGATTATGAGACGTTGCAGGCCATTGGTATTATTCTCGGGGGGAATATGAGTTCAAGGCTCTTCTTATCCCTAAGAGAGGATAAGGGTTTAGCTTATTACGTAAAGACCGGAAATACAGAATATCTCGACACTGGAAATATGTCAACCAGTGCTGGAGTGGATATTAACAGGATTGACTTATCAATCAAGCTCATCATGGATGAATATGAGAGGATTAAGAATGAGGGGGTTGATGAAAAGGAGTTAGTAAAGGCCAAAGAGTATTACAAAGGCAAAATGATCCTTCGGTTAGAGGATTCTAAGGACGTTGCACAGCTCATAGGGATTCATGAGCTTTTATTAAACAGGATAGAAACCCCTGAGGAAGCCATGGAAAAAATGGACAGGGTGACGACAAAAGATATCAAGAGGGTCTGTGAAGATATCTTTAAAAAAGAAAACCTAAAACTTGCTTTGATCGGTCCTTATGATGATAGGGAGAGATTTGAAAAGCTCCTTCAAAGTTAATAATATGCTCATCACTTTTTTTATCTCTTTGAGACCAATTGAATCTGAAAAAAATTAGCTTTTTTTTGATATAAATGGAGGAAGGTTTGGAAGAATATGATGCTATAGTGATAATTGCATCGAGTGAAAAGGACTCAAATATCTACTATGCTTCTGGATTTCTCGCTCCTGATCCCTTTATATTCCTTCAACTCCCTGATAAGAGAAAGATTTTGGTAATGAGCGATCTGGAGATAGAGAGGGCAAAGATACAATCTAAGGCAGATGAGATTTTATCTTCAGCTCACTACATCCAAAAAGCCAGAGAGAAGGGAATAGATTATCCGAGTCTTTTAGATGAGCTCCATGAGGTCCTTTTGGAGCTTCATTTGAAGCATTTGCTTGTGCCGGAAAATTTTCCCATTGGCTATGGAGATTTCTTAAGAAAAAAGGGGTATAAAATTAAGTCTAAAAAAGAGCCATTTTTTGAAGAGCGGCTTATCAAGACAGAAAAAGAAATAGAAATAATCGCACAGGTTTTAAAAAATACTGAAGAGGTCTTTGGATTGGTCGTGGAGGAGATAAAAAAAGCCAGAATTAAAGATAATATTTTATATAGAGGAAAAGAACCTCTTAAATCTGAGGATATAAAAAGATTAATCAACGAGGAGCTCATGAAGAAACAGTGCGTTGCCCAGCATACCATTGTTGCCTGCGGTGATGATGCCTGCAATCCTCACAATATGGGCAGAGGTGTGTTAAAGTCGGATGAAGCCATTGTTATCGATATTTTTCCAAGGTCTATTGAAACAGGCTATTTTGCTGATTTTACAAGGACGATTGTTAAAGGAAAGGCATCAAGGAAACTAAAAAAGCTGTATGATACGGTTTTTAAAGCGCAAGAGAGGGCCTTAAAACTTATAAAAGACGGTGCCTTTACAGATAAGATCAATAAAGCTGTCCAGGAGGTCTTTAAAAAAGCGGGGTTTAGGACTGGTGAAATCAATGGAAAGGTTCAGGGTTTTATTCATGGGACAGGTCACGGGGTTGGACTTGATATCCACGAGCTACCCAGAATTGGAAGTATTAGGGATAGACTGAAAGAGGGAAATGTGGTTACTGTGGAACCGGGTCTCTATTATTATGGGATTGGGGGTGTGAGGATCGAAGACCTGGTTGTTGTGAGAAAGGATGGTTGTCAGAATCTAAGTTCTTTTCCTAAGGAGCTCATCATATAGATGAGATTTCTCTTTGAGTTTTAGCTCCTCGCATTTATTATTAACAATAGAGACTTTAAATGAAGAAAATTTTAAAGGAGAGCCTTTTATGGAAAAAACCCTTCAAATCATAAAGACAGCCATGAAAATGGAAGCTGAAGGAGAAGAGTATTATAAGGCTGCTGCTGAAAAGACCAAAGACCCCAAGGGAAAAGCCTTTTTTCTTGTGCTTGCCAAGGATGAAAAGGAACATAAAAAGCTATTTAGCGATATCCATCTCTCTTTAAACGAAGAGAAGAAGTGGATGTCCATTAAAACCCCCCTTACAAAAAGGAGAGTAACACCTTCCTCTATCTTTGATAAAAAAGAAGTAGGAGGGATGAAGGGGGACCCTGATGATATCAAGGCCCTTTTGGTAGCTATTGGGAAGGAGAAGAAAACCATTGATTTTTATAGAAATGCGATGGATGAGATAGAAGACGAGGATGCCAAGAGATTACTTTTAGAATTGATTGATATAGAAGAGGGGCATCTCAATATCCTTAATGGGGAGCTTAATGCTCTCACTGATTCAGGATACTGGTTTGATTTTCCAGAATTTACTGTAGAAGGGATGTAAGAGAAAACATTTAACTTTCTTTGATTTCATTTCCTTATTTCTTTCCTCATTTTCTAAGTTTTTTATTCAAATCATATATTCATCTGTGTTATTATAATTTTTCTTATAAAAGGGAGATATATTCATGTCAAATTTCTTTCTCGCTATTATCTTTGGTTTTGTTGCTGCGCTGGCAAATCTTTTAGGGGGATTGATTGTTTTTAAAAAGGAGTGGAGCCATCTTTTTTTGAGGTATTTTGTGGCATTAGGTGCAGGGTTTATGTTTGCCGCAGTAATCCTGGAGATGATTCCGGAGAGCATTCGACTGACAAAACTTGCCCCCATCCTGATATTACTGGGCTACATAGCGGTTAACTTTATGGAGCATGCCATGTCCCATCATATAGATATTGATGACGCAAAACACGACGGAATCATGTTTCACTCTTCTGTGGGCACATTTGCCTTTGCAGGACTTCTTTTGCACAGTTTTTTTGATGGGGTGGCTATTGGTTCAAGCTTCATCATCAGCACCTCCCTTGGAGTCATTATCTTCATGGCCATGGCTCTCCATAAAATACCAGGGGGCTTTACAGTTGCTTCTATACTCATAGCCTCAGGAAAGAGTAAAGGGAGAGGCTTGGGAGCAGCCGCTGCATTAGGAATCGCGACAATTGTAGGGGTTTTCAGTATTTCGTGGGCTTCTTTTCTGGTAGCATATGGCCTCGCTGTAGCAGCAGGGGTTACGATCCACGTAGCGGCCTCAGACCTCATCCCTGAAATAAACCAGCACAGGGATTTAAAGACATCATCTATGGTATTTTTAGGTATTTTCTTATATTTTATTACCGATCTTTTATTGGAAAAGTTTTTATTATAGATGATTCAATAGAAATAATTTTTCACCTTGACATCTTGTAATATTTATCTATTATTTAACAATGATATAACAGAAAATCCTTATATTTCAAATTGTTAAATTCCTTTCATTTTACTAAATTTTTAGAGGGCTGAGTCATGAAGGCCATTATCTTTTATGAGCATGGCGACATTGATAAGCTCAAATATGAAGATGTGGATACCCCAAGTATATCTCCAAACGAGGTCCTTGTCAGGGTAAAGGCATGTGGTCTTAACCATCTGGATTTACTGATTAGAAGCGGTAATCTGGGATTAGAGATACCTCTTCCCCATATAACCGGTTCAGAGATCGCTGGAGAGGTCGCTCGGGTAGGCTCGGATGTTAAGAATATTAAAGAGGGGGACAGGGTCGTAGTTGATCCGTGGTTTAGGTGCGGGGAGTGTATCAACTGTTTTTCAGGAAGAGACCATTTATGCTCCTCGAGTGATATTATCGGGCTCTTTAGCAATGGAGGTTTTGCAGAGTATGTCAGGGTTTCTTCGAGGAACATTATCCCCTTACCAGAGGGCTTGGACTATAATGATGGTGCTGCCATTACTCTGGCTACCCTTACAGCCTGGCATATGCTTATTAAAAGGGCAAAAGTGAGATTGGGAGAAACCGTTCTTGTTTTGGGAGCAGGGAGTGGTGTGGGAAGTGCGGCTATCCAGATTGCAAAGCTTTGCGGTGCAAATGTGATTGCTGCGGCTGGGTCTGAAGAGAAATTAGAAAAGGCCAAGGAGCTCGGTGCAGCAGAAACGATTAATTATAAAGAGAAAGATTTTTTAAAAGAGGTGATGAGGCTGACCTCAAACAGAGGTGTTGATCTGGTCTTTGAACATATTGGTTCAGATACATGGGAGGGGAGCATGGGGTGTCTAAAAAGAAGAGGAAGGATTGTTACATGCGGAGCCCACAGCGGTGCAACAGTAAATCTCAACCTCTTTCATCTCTTTTTAAACGAGAATACGGTCTTGGGCTCCTATGGAGGAACAAGATCTGAGCTCTTAAGTATCTTGGAGATGGTTAAGAGGGGTGCTCTTAGGCCTGTAATTTATAAGACGTTCCCTCTTAAAGAAACAAAAAAAGCCCAAAAGATCATGGAGGAGAGAAAGCAGTTTGGTAAAATCATCATTAATCCATAGAAAGAAGGTATGATGAAAAACATTATTATCATAGGTTCAGGCCCAGCCGGTCTTACAGCAGCCCTTTATACCTCCAGAGCAATGCTTGAGCCACTGGTTATAAGCGGCCTTGAGCCAGGAGGACAGCTTACAACGACAACTCAGGTTGATAACTATCCCGGCTTTCCAGAAGGAGTCTTAGGCCCTGATCTCATGGAAAATATGAGAAAGCAGGCAGAGCGTTTTGGGACAGAATTTGTAAATGGTGCAGCCACAAAGGTCGATTTATCATCCATGCCATTTAAGTTATGGGTAGAAGATAAGCTTTTTGAAAGCAAATGCTTCATTATTGCCTCAGGCGCCTCTTCAAGGCTTCTTGGTCTTGAGTCAGAAAAGAGATTAATGGGGAAAGGTGTCTCGACATGTGCCACGTGTGATGGTTTTTTCTTTAAAGGTAAGGAGCTGGTTGTTGTAGGAGGAGGGGATTCTGCAATGGAGGAATCTCTCTTTCTGACAAAATTTGCAACCAAGGTTAATGTTGCGCACAGAAGGAACGAACTCAGGGCCTCTAAGATAATGCAGCAAAAGGCTTTTGACAATGAAAAGATTGACTTTATATGGTCCAGTGTGGTGGAGGATATCTTAGGGACGGATGAAGGGGCTGTTAGGGGAGTGAAAATAAAAAATGTTGATACAGGAGAGATTTTCGAAAAGGAGTGTGAGGGGGTATTCATTGCCATAGGCCATATTCCAAATACCCAGTTATTCAAAGGTCAGCTGGAGATGGATGAGAAGGGTTATATTTTTACAAAGAATGGCACAAAGACCAGTGTTCCCGGTGTATTTGTAGCTGGAGATGTTCAGGACCCTAAATACAGGCAGGCAGTGACTGCTGCTGGATCTGGTTGTATGGCTGCTATGGATGCAGAGAAGCATCTTGAAGAATTGCATGCAACCAAAAGCTAGAATATCTTTGGCCTTAAAATTCAAGGAACTCCTTTAATTTTTTAGAAAAGGGAAATCGATTATGGAAAAAAAGAAGGTTATTTGTTGTGTTTGTGGAGAATTGAAGGAGCTAAAGGGTATCATGTGCGAAACATGTGCTGATAGGATAAGGGAAGATGCAAGGGGGGGGAAGCGCAAAGAAAAGAAGGATGCAAAAAAAGAGATAAGGAGAGAGGGGATTCCTCCCAAGGATGATTAGTCCTTTAAATTCTAAGCCATTTACTCTTTCATGTTATTAAAGTTCGCCATCATATTATTGATGTTTCTCATTGTAGGGGCAATCGTTGGAACAATAATCTTGCTCGCCTCTATTTTGGGTCCAAAAAGAATGACTCCTACCAAGGCAAAACCCTTTGAGTGCGGTCACGAACCCATTGTCCAGCCTGAGGGGAGATTCTCCATTAAGTTCTTCATTATTGCCCTCCTTTTTGTCATCTTTGATATAGAGATATTCTATCTTTATCCATGGGCTGTTATCTTTAAAGAGCTAGGCTTTATAGGTTTTGTTGAGATGTTCATCTTTCTCTTTGTCTTGATCGCAGGATTTGTCTATTTATGGAAAAGAGGGGCTTTAGAATGGGAGTAGAGAAGACTTTGGATAAAAACATCATCTTATCGAAGCTTGATAGGGTGCTAGGTTGGGCAAGGAAATATTCTATCTTTCAGTATCCCTTTGTTACGGCATGCTGTGGCATGGAATATATGTCTGTTGCTTGCTCGCACTTTGATATCGATAGATTTGGAGCAGGTTTTCCTCGATTTTCCCCAAGACAGGCCGACCTTTTAATGGTTGTTGGTACGATAAGTCACAAGATAGCTCCTATTCTAAGAACCGTCTATGAACAGATGTGTGAGCCAAAATGGGTGATTGCTTTTGGGGTTTGCACATGTACCGGTGGATTCTATAACAATTATGCTACGGTTCAGGGAATCGATACGATTATTCCTGTAGATGTCTATATCCCAGGTTGTCCCCCAAGGCCAGAGACAGTATTGGATGGACTCATAAAGCTTCAGGAAAAGATTCAGAATCAAAAACAGGAGATTTAAGATTGAAAGAAGAGGGTTCTGTCTTTGAAAAAATAAAAGAGAAATTTCCTGAAGGTTTTATCAGCCGACACTCTTTTCGTGGTGATGATACGTTAATCATTCATAGAGAATATCTCTACAGAATCGCTGAATTTTTAAAAGAGAGTGAAGAGTTTCGATTTAATATCTTAATGGATCTAACAGCTGTTGATTATCTTGGGAGGGGTTATCGATTTGAAGTTGTCTATCATCTCTATTCCATGGATTTTAATAAAAGGGTTAGGTTAAAGGTTCCTCTCCTGGAGAGAGAAGCGGTTGTTGATTCCCTTGTACCCCTTTGGTCGTGCGCTAATTGGTATGAAAGAGAGGTCTGGGATATGTTCGGGATCAGATTTAATGGACACCCTAATCTAAAAAGAATCCTCCTTTATGAAGAGTTTAAGGGTCATCCTCTAAGAAAGGATTACCCCATTGATAAGAGACAGCCCCTCATTGGTCCAGGGAGTAAGGAAGATATAAACAGAAAATGATGAAAAGATTATGGAAACAACAACTAAAGAATTAAAAACCAAGCATATGTTTCTCAATATGGGCCCGGCCCATCCAGCCATGCATGGGATTATAAAGATAGTATTGGAGCTGGACGGCGAGACAGTAATCAATGCTGATATAGATATCGGGTATTTACACAGGTGTTTTGAGAAGCACTGTGAAAATGGAAACTATATGCAGGCTATCCCTTATACGGATAGGTTGAATTATGTTTCACCCCTTATCAATAATGTGGGATATGTCATGGCAGTTGAGAAACTCTTTGGAATTGAGGTTCCAAAGAGATGTCAATATATCAGAGTTATCATGAGTGAGATATCGAGAATTACAGATCACCTGACCTGTATCGGAGCTTCTGCCATGGAACTGGGTGCCATGACAGTATTTCTCTATATGATGAAAGCCAGAGAATATCTTTATGATTTAATAGAGGATGTAAGCGGTGCAAGGATAACCACCTCCTATACCCGAATTGGCGGAGTAAAGGCTGATTTGCCGGATGACTTTAAAGAAAAATGCAGAGAGGCCCTTAAGGAGTTGAGAAGCGTTTTGGAAGAGGTCCACAGGCTCTTAACCAAAAACAGAATTTTCGTTGACAGGATGAGAGGGATTGGAAAGATATCCCAGGAATTTGCCCAATCGTATGGGATAACCGGTCCGTTTCTTCGCTCAACAGGCATAGGTTATGATGTCAGGAAGGCAAATCCTTACCTTATTTATGACAGCGTAGAGTTTAAGATACCAACTGGGATAGAAGGGGATAATATGGATAGATATCTTGTAAGGATGGAAGAGATGGAACAGAGCTCTCGGATCATAGAACAGGCCTTACGGGATATTCCTGAAGGTTCTGTAAGAGTTGATCTTCTGGATAGAATTATTGAGTCTTCAGAGATGATTGATTTAGCGAAGATGGGCAAGACAAAAGAGCTAATTCTGACACATTCTAAAGTGGCACCTACCTTGGAAGGTTCTGAAATACAAAGTCATTTCAGGGTAAATGTGGATAAAAGGACCATCGTTATCCCATCAAAACAGGATACCTATAGCAATATTGAAGGTCTCATGAATCATTTTATGTTAATCATGTACAAGGATGGAATGCAACCACCAGAAGGAGAGGTCTACTTTCCTGTTGAGGGGGCAAATGGGGAGCTGGGTTTTTATATCGTCAGTAACGGAACCGACAGGCCGCACCGTGTAAGAGTCAGACCGCCCTGCTTTCCCATTATGGCGGCCTTTCACGAAATCATTCAAGGAGATATGGTTGCAGATATTATACCAACCTTTGGATCTGTGAATATGGTAGGGGGAGAATTAGACAGATGAAAAAGGAGATAAGGTTTTCTGAAGAGGCTCAAAGAAAATTGAAAGAGATACTCTCCATCCATGCCAAAATCAGAAAAGAGTCAAGCATTCTGCCCGTTTTATCGTTAGCTCAAGAGGAATTTGGATATATCTCTCAGGAAGTAGAGGAGTATGTAGCAGATTTATTAGATATTCCAGTGGTTAAAATTCATGAAGTTGTTACCTTTTATACCCTCTATAACAAAGAGGAGGTAGGAAAATATTTTTTACAGGTTTGCAGAAACCTCCCCTGCACTCTTTCTGGCTGTGGTGAAATTATTGATTATCTTTGTGAAAAACTGGGGATTAGAGTTGGTGAGACAACCCCAGATAAAAAATTTACGCTTGTCACCGTAGAGTGTTTAGGGGCCTGTGATACAGGGCCTAACATGATGATCAATGATGTCTATTACAGAAGATTGAGTAAAGAGAGGATAGACGAGATCCTTGATGAATTGGAGTAATTTTTAAGAAAAGATATATCAATGGAAGAAGACCTCAGGATATTAACAAAAAATATCAATATTGAAGGATTTACAGGGATAGATATCTATCTCTATTCTGGAGGATACAGGGGATTAAGAAAGGCCTTAAAGGAAATGAGCCCTGATGAAATTATTGAGGAGGTCAAAAAATCCAACCTAAGGGGTTTAGGAGGAGCGGGTTTTCCTACAGGCGTAAAATGGACTTTTCTCCCCAGAGAGACGGATAAACCGAAATATCTGGCAGTAAATGTCGATGAGGGAGAGCCTGGGACCTTTAAGGATAGGTATCTCCTTCTTAATAATCCGCATCTGTTTTTAGAGGGGATTATCATAACATGTTATGCCCTCGACATCCATGTGGCCTACGTATATATAAGGGGTGAATATACAAAACCTGCAAGGGTTTTGCAAAAAGCGATTGAAGAAGCTTACAGAGAGGGGATTCTTGGTAAAAACATCTACGGAAGGGGATTTGATCTCGATTTGATTATTTATAAGGGAGCGGGTGCCTATATATGTGGAGAAGAGACAGCGATGTTGGAATCCTTAGAGGGCAAAAAGGGGTGGCCTCGATTAAAGCCTCCATTCCCAGCCCTAAGGGGTTTGTTTGACTGTCCCACACTGGTCAATAATGTCGAGACCCTGTGCTTTATCCCTATGATTATAGATATGGGAGGAGAGAAATTTGCAAGGCTAGGAAGGGAAAAGAGTGGAGGGACAAGGCTTTTCAGTTTAAGTGGACATGTAAATAGGCCGGGATTATATGAATTGCCATTAGGGATTCCCTTAAGAGAGATTATTTATGAATATGGCGGAGGAATCAAAAATAACAACAGGTTAAAGGCGATTATTCCCGGGGGTTCTTCTTCGCCTGTGTTGAAGGCTGAAGAAGTAGACGTGAATATGGATTTCGATTCAATAGCAAAGATAGGCTCCATGCTCGGCTCAGGGGCTATCATTGTTATGGATGAATACACCTGTATGGTTGAAGCACTTTACATACTAATCAGATTCTATGCCCACGAGTCATGCGGCCAATGTACCCCTTGTAGAGAAGGGTGTGGATGGATGGAAAAAGTTCTCAAAAGAATTTTAAAAGGGGATGGCAGGATTGGAGATACAGAAAACCTCTTAAGGATAGCGGCTAATATTCTAGGCAATACTATCTGTCCTTTGGGAGACGCAGCAGCTCTGCCTGTTCAAAGCTTTATCAACAAATTCAGACATGAGTTTGAATATCATATAAGAGTCAAGAAATGTAATATTGAGTCTAAGTACCCTTTTTTTATTGATTAAATTTTGAAGGTGTAATCATGCATACGCTGACCATTGATGGCAAAGAGATGAGGGTGGAAAGAGGAACCACTATTTTAGAAGCAGCAAAGAAAATAGGAATTGAGATACCCCATTACTGCTATCACCCGGGTCTCAGCATAGCAGGCAATTGCAGGATGTGCCTGGTAGAGATTGAAGGGGTACCAAAACTTCAGATATCATGCTATACCCTTGTTTCAGATGGTATTAAAGTTCATACAAGGAGTGAAAGGGTTATAAAGGCACGACAAGCAATCCTTGAATTTTTACTCATCAACCATCCCCTGGATTGCCCTGTCTGTGATCAGGCAGGAGAATGCTATTTGCAGATATATTATATGAGACATGGTTTATACAATAGTACCTTTCTCGAAGATAAGGTAAAAAAGCGCAAAGCTGTTGTCATTGGTCCAACAGTCATCTTGGATTCTGAGAGATGTGTTTTGTGCGGTCGATGTGTGAGATTCTGTGATGAAGTCTCCAAAAGCTCTGAATTGGGAATATTCAACAGGGGAGATCATTCAGAGATATCAACCTTTCCGAAAAAAGAGTTGAATAACAAATATTCTGGGAACGTTGTGGACATCTGCCCCGTTGGTGCACTTACGGATAGAGATTTTAGGTTTAAATGCAGAGTCTGGTATCTAAAGGAGAAGCCCTCGATATGTCCTGGGTGCAGCAATGGCTGTAATGTCTGGATTCACTATAATGTAGACCGAACTTGTAAGGCCGAAGGAAAGAGGGTGATGCGAATCAAACCTCGGTTTAATGAGGAGGTCAACAAATGGTGGATTTGCGATGAAGGGAGATATGGTTATAAATTTGTTGATGATAACAGGATAGAAAAACCTTATATCCGACAACAGGGGAAGTTAATCCCGGTTTCATGGGATATGGCTATTGAAAGAATTGCAGGTTTGCTTAAAAAATATCCTCCCGAGAGCATAGGTATTGTTCCATCCCCCCAATGTACAAATGAAGATAATTTCGTTTTAAAAAAATTATTTTCTGAACATTTGGGTATTAAAAATATCGATTATAGGGTGCCATCTCAACTCAACGTTTATAGTGATGATTTTCTTATAAGGGAGGATAAGAATCCAAACAGCAGAGGCTGTGAGGAATTAGGTTTATTCCCAAAAGATAAAGGGCTGGAACTTAAAGATATGTTAAGAGAAGCAGAGAATAAAGAAATAAAGATTCTTTATCTCATGAACCATGATTTAGTAAAAAAGATGGGAAGGGAAGAGGTGGCTTTAGCATTGAGTTCTGTAGATTCTTTGATTTTTCAAGGGACTAATTTTAACGAGACAGTGGAGTTTGCCGATTTTCTATTGCCCAGTTCAACCTTTGCTGAAAAGGACGGAACTTTTATTAATCAGAGTGGAAGGGTTCAGAAGATAAATAAAGCCTTGGAACCCCTTGGAGATTCCCTCTCTGAATGGAAAATCTTTGTGAAGATAGCAAGAGAGTTGGGAATACCTGTGGAATATGGTGGTCCCGAAGAGATATTTTTTGATATCACAAAAGAAATATCCTCATTTGTGGGTTTAAGCTACTCCTTGATTGGTGATGAGGGAATAAATCTATATTGAGGTTAATTTTATGTTTATTGAACTATTTCTCGCTAGCTTAAAAATAATATTTATCCTGTTCATTGTATTGAGTATTGCTGGTCTTCTCGGTTGGGTGGAAAGAAAGCAGAGTGCTGTGATGCAGGATCGAATAGGCGCTAACAGAGCAGATATCTTTGGATTCAGGGTAATAGGCCTTTTCCATCCATTGGCTGATGCTATAAAGTTAATAACAAAAGAGGATTTTATACCTCCATTTGCTGACAAAGGTCTCCATACCCTAGCACCATTCATGACTTTATTTTTCTCACTCGTGGCTTTTGCTGTTTTGCCTTTTGGGAGCGAGCTTTACATAAAAGGTCGGGGAATACCCTTACAGATAGTTAATCTGGATATAGGAATTTTATATATATTTGCCATGATGTCTCTGGTTGTCTTTGGGGTGTTAATTGCAGGAACAGCATCAAAGAATAATTATGCGTTTCTTGGTGGAATAAGGGCTGCATCTCAGATGATATCATACGAGATTATTTTGGGTTCATCCATTATGGGTATTATTATGGCCTATGGTTCCCTTAATCTGATGGAGATTGTTGAGAAGCAGGGAGACCTCTTATGGGGAATGATTCCCAAATGGGGCATTCTCTTACAGCCCCTAGGTTTTCTCTTGTTTATGACTGCTGTTATAGCAGAGACAAAAAGAATACCTTTTGATCTTCCAGAAGGTGAATCAGAGATTATCGGATATCATATAGAGTATAGCGGGATGAAGTTTGGAATGTTTATGATGACAGATTTTGTTGAGACGATAATGGCTGCAGGAGTTTTGACCACCCTTTTTTTTGGTGGATGGCAGATACCTTTTCTCTTTAAAGAAGGATTTCTGTTCCCCATGGGAATTACTGTTAAGCTACCACATTTGATTGTCATATTATTACAGTTTTTATCGTTTTTGATAAAGGTGCTGTTCTTTTGTTGGGTTTTGATGCTTATTCGATGGACATTGCCTCGATTTCGCTATGATCAAGTCATGAGACTGGGTTGGAAGTTTATGCTGCCTCTATCATTGGCAAATATATTGATTACTGGAATAATAATTATATTATTTATTTAATAAGGAAAGTGATGAAGAACGATTCTCTTAGTTTTTGGGAAAGACTTTACATAAAAGAAGTCTTAAAGGGTTTAATTTTAACATCCAAGCATTTCTTTCAAAACATGAAAGTTCATATCCTTAATCTGTTTGGTGTTAAGACAGAAAGGAAGGGTGCGGTTACGATTCAATATCCTGAGGAGAAAAAATCGCTTTCAACAAGACATAGAAACTTACATCGCTTAACCGTTAGGGAAGACGATTCACCACGTTGTGTGGCGTGTATGATGTGTGAGACGATATGTCCTGCAAAATGTATATATATTGTTGCAGGAGAACACCCAGATCCCAGTATTGAGAAATATCCTGTAAGTTTCGATATCGATCTTGGCATATGTGTCTATTGTGGATTCTGCGTAGAGGCGTGTCCTGAGGATGCCATCAGGATGGATACAAGGATGTTAGAGATTGCATCGTACAGCAGGGAAGGGATGAAATATAACAAAGAGATGTTAATGGACCACAATAAATATTGTAAAAAAGATTGAGAAAAAAAATGGGCTTTAGAAAAGAACATGACAGCCTCGGAGAGAGGGAAATCCCAGAAGATGTCTATTATGGTATTCAGACCCAAAGGGCTTTGGAGAATTTTCCTGTTAGTGGAATCAAACCTCATCCCAATTTCATAAAGGCCTCTGTTATGATAAAGATTGCATCAGCAAAGACAAATACGGAATTAGGAGTTCTTGATAAAAAAATTGCAGATGCCATTGTTAAAGCTGGATGGGAGGTTATCGATGGGCAGTTTCAAGACCAGTTTGTCGTGGATGTCTTTCAGGCTGGTGCAGGCACCTCTCACCACATGAATGTCAATGAAGTTCTGGCAAATAGGGCTATTGAGCACTTGGGAGGAAAAAAGGGAGATTACAGTGTTGTCCATCCCAATGACCATGTCAATATGGGTCAGTCAACCAATGATGTTTTTCCCACAGCCATGAGAATATCAGTATTGATTTCGATTGAAGGATTAATCCCTGTTCTCAAAAAGCTGGAGGAGAGTTTCAGACAAAAGGGGATAGAGTTTGATTCGGTTATAAAGGCCGGCCGTACACATCTTCAGGATGCAGCACCAATAAGAATGGGGCAGGAATTCAAAGCCTATTCTTCAATCATTAACAAGGCAATCTCCAATATAGAAGAGGCATTGGAATCATTAAAAGAATTGAGTATAGGAGGGTCAGCCGTAGGAACAGGACTAAATACACTTCCTGAATATCAAAAAAGGCTCATACAAAAGCTCAGAGAGATGACATCATTTGATCTTGTTGAGTCAAAGGATATGATTGAGGGAATGCAGAGCATGGCTCCATTTGTTAAGCTTTCTGGGACATTAAGACTCCTTTCTATTGAGCTCACAAAGATCGCTAATGATATAAGGCTTTTGAGTTCAGGTCCAAAAACAGGTCTTGCAGAGATAAATCTTCCACCCCTACAGCCCGGTTCTTCTATTATGCCGGCAAAGGTTAATCCCGTTATGGCAGAAGTCTTGAATATGGTCTGTTTTCAGGTTATCGGGAATGATCTTACAATATCAATGGCTTCACAGGCTGGACAGCTGGAACTCAATGTGATGATGCCTGTTATCATCTATAATATTCTTTATTCAATTGATATCTTGGAGAATGTTTTAGATGTATTTACAGATAAATGTCTTGATGGAATAACAGCTAATGTAGAGAGATGCAAGAAATACGTAGAGGAAAGCATGGGTTTGGCTACAGCTCTTAACTACCATATCGGTTATGAAAAGGCTTCTGAGATTGCAAAGGAGGCCACTGCAAAGGGGAAAACGATCAGAGAGCTTTTGATTGAAAAAAATATTTTTTCGAAAGAAGAGATAGAAAAGATACTTGATATCCGTTCCATGACAGAACCTGGTATCCCTGGAAGGGATAAAGATAAATCTAAAGATAAGGATTAAATAACAAAAGGGGGTTTTATAAAACATGAAAGATGACGAACTCAAAGGCCTGCTTTATAAGATGATTTATTTAAGGAGATTCGAGGAGAAAGCAGGAGAGATGTATACGATGGGGAAATTCAGGGGTTTTTGCCATCTCTATATCGGTGAGGAAGCAGTGGCTGTAGGAGCCTTGTCAACAATCAGAGATGATGACTATGTCCTTGCTTCATACAGGGAACATGCCCACTGTTTGATTAAAGGGAGCGATGGAGGAAGGGTTATGGCTGAGCTTTTCGGAAAAGAGACCGGTGTTTCCAAAGGAAAAGGTGGATCCATGCATCTCTTTGATATCGAAAAGAACTTTTGGGGTGGACACGCCATTGTTGCTGGTCACCTTCCTCTGGCTACAGGTATGGGATTTGCCATCAAATACGAAGGAAAAGACCAGGTAGTTTTGTGTTTCTTTGGAGAAGGTTCTGTTAATCAGGGGACTTTTCATGAATCTTTAAACCTCGCTTCTGTCTGGAAGCTTCCTGTAATCTACTGTATTGAAAATAACAGATACGGTATGGGAACAGCAGTTGAAAGATCAACTTCATTGTATGATATCTGCCAGAAGGCCTGTGCGTATGACATACCCAATATCCATATTGATGGAATGGATGTTTTAAATGTTAAAAAGGCATTTGAAGAGGCGGTTAAAAGGGCAAGGGAAGAGAAAGCCCCCACTTTGATCGAGGCCGTAACATATCGGTTTCGGGGTCATTCTATGGCAGACCCTGCGCATTACAGAACAAAGGAAGAGCTTGAGGAGCAGAAGAAAAGGGATCCTGTAGAAGCCTTTAAAAAGAAGCTTATGCAAAAAAAGGTCATTTCAGAGAAAGATGTAAAGGATATTGAAAAGGAAATAGAGGAAAAGATAAATCAGGCAGTAGAGTTTGCAGATAAGAGTCCAGAGCCGCCTTTAGATTCTCTTTACGAAGATTTATATATTGAATAGAGGGGGATTCAATGGCTATTATAACTTTTAGAGAAGCAATCAATCAGGCACTAAAAGAAGAGATGCAAAGAGATGAGAAAGTCTTTTTAATGGGCGAAGAGGTCGGTTTTTATCATGGTGCCTATAAGGTAAGTCAGGGTCTTTTAGAAGAATTTGGAGAGAAAAGAGTTATCGATACCCCCATTACAGAAGCAGGCTTTACAGGGGTGGGAATCGGGGCAGCCATGCTGGGGCTGAGGCCTGTAATCGAGATGATGACATTCAATTTTTCTATACTGGCACTGGATCAGATTGTGAATAACGCTGCCAAACTTCGGTATATGTCAGGGGGACAGATAAAGATACCGATGGTTATAAGGGGGCCAAGCGGAGCGGCTCATCAGCTTGGAGCACAGCATTCTCAGGCTCTTGAGGCGTGGTATGCCCACGTGCCCGGATTAAAAGTGGTTATCCCCTCTACTCCAAAGGATGCCAAAGGACTTTTGAAGTCGGCTATTAGAGATGATAACCCTGTCATTTTTATGGAATCTGAGCTTATGTACGGACTTAAAGGTGAAGTTCCTGAGGAAGAATATACCATTCCCATCGGTAAAGGCGACATAAAGAGAGAGGGAAAAGATGTGACGATCATCGCCTATTCAAAGATGTTCCATCTCGCCATGCAGGCAGCTAGCGAACTTGAAAAAGAGGGGATTAATGCTGAGATCATTGATCCAATGACCATCAAGCCTCTGGATAAAGATATGATTTTTGAATCAATAAAGAAGACAAATCGATGTGTTATCGTTCAGGAGGGATGGAGATTTTGCGGCGTTGCCTCGGAGATATCAAGTTTAATCTATGAAGAAGTCCTTGACTATCTTGATGCTCCCGTATCAAGGGTTACAGGGGAGGAGGTTCCCATGCCCTTTGCGAGAAATTTAGAAGAAGCAGCTCTCCCCAGCAAGGAAAAGATTATAAAGGCAGTAAAAAGTGTTATGTACATTGATCAGTAATGGAGGAAAGAAATGGCCTTTAAAGTTCTGATGCCAAGATTAAGCGATACAATGGAAGAAGGCAAAATAATCAAGTGGGAAAAGAAAGAGGGAGATAGGGTCGAAAAAGGTGATGTGCTTGCAGAGGTGGAGACAGACAAAGCAAACCTTGAGATGGAGGCTTATTCATCAGGGATTCTAAGAAAGATAATTTTAAAAGAGGGTGTATCTGCACCAGTAGGAGACCTGATTGCTATTATAGGAGAGAAGGATGAGGATATTTCAGATATTGTGAAAGAGGGAAAAGAAAAACCAGCTAAGGAAGAAGAGAAGAAAGAAGAACCCAAAGAGAAGGAGCCGGAAAAAGCAGAAGCGGCACCAAAACCAACTGAGGAAGAAAAGAAAGAAGAAAAAGAAGAAATGAAAGAGAAAGAGAAAAAAGAAGAACCGAAAAAGGAAGAAAGAAAAAGGATTTTTATCTCTCCGTTAGCTAAAAAGATAGCAGAAGAAGGAGGCTTAGATATTTCAACAATAGAAGGAAGTGGTCCCGAAGGAAGGATTATCAAGAAAGACGTGTTAAGCACCATTTCAAAAGCGAAAGAGATAAAGCCAGAAATTAAAGAGAAAATTGAGGAATACAGAGAAGAACCTCTTTCTACAATAAGAAAGACAATTGCAAAGAGACTCACTTTGAGCAAAGGGCCTGTGCCGCATTTTTATGTGACTGCAGAAATTGATATGGAAAGAGCTATCTATTTTAGGAATTCATTGAAAACCTTGAAAAAAGAAATTCCTGTATCTTTTAATGATATTTTGATAAAGGCCTCAGCCATTGCGCTTGAGAAATTTCCACAAATAAATGCCTCATATAGGACAGATAAAATCATTTATTACAATGTTATTCATATAGGGATTGCCGTTGCCTTAGAAGATGGTCTGATAACACCAGTTATAAGAAATGTTGAGAAAAAAACTCTTTTTGAGGTTGCAAAAGAGAGCAAGGAACTCATAGAAAAAGCCAAGGAGAAGAAGCTGAAACCCGAGGAGTATACAGGTGCGACATTTACCATCTCTAATATGGGTATGTATGACGTTGAAAACTTTTCAGCTATCATCAATCCCCCAGAAGGCGCTATTCTTGCTGTTGGCTCAATCATCAAGAGACCAGTGGTGATTGAGGATAAAATAGAAATACGAAACAGGATGAAGGTAACGATTTCATGTGACCACCGTATTGTAGACGGTGTAGTGGCAGCTCAGTTTTTACAGGAACTCAAGATAGATTTAGAGAAGCCTATAGGAATCGTTTTATAAAAAATTTTTCAACAACAAAAAGGAGAATAATTACATGGAGAAATTTGACCTCATTATAATAGGTTCAGGTCCTGGGGGATATGTGGCTGCGATACGAGCTTCCCAGCTAGGGCTAAAGACAGCCGTGGTCGAAGAAGATAAATTAGGCGGTGTCTGTCTTAATTGGGGATGCATACCCACAAAGGCATTGATAAAAAACGCAGAGGTTTTGGATCTCTTTAAAAAAGGAAAGCAGTTTGGGATCTCTTATGATAATCTGAGCTTTGATTTTGGAAGCGCAGTTAAGAGAAGCAGAAAGGTAGCTCTTAAGCTCTCAAAAGGCGTAGAGTATCTCTTCAAGAAGAATAAGATAACACTTTTTCCAGGACATGCAACTCTAAACAGTTCAAATAGAGTAAAAGTAGAAAAAGACGGGAAGCTTGTAAATGAACTTGAGGCAAAAAATATAATTCTTGCTACAGGTTCAAGGCCAAAGTCTGTACCAGGTATAAAGATAGATGGTGAAAAGGTCATTACAAGTACAGAGGCGATGGTTTTAGAGGAGGTTCCCAAATCCTTAATTATCGTAGGGGCTGGGGCTATCGGTATTGAGTTTGCATATATCTACAATTCTTATGGTTCAGAGGTTACTGTAATAGAGATGCTAGAGAATATTCTTCCTATTGAAGATAAGGAAATAACTGAGCAACTGAGGTCTTCCTTCATAAAAAGAGGTGTAAAGATATATACAGGTTCAAAAGTTGCAGAGACGAGGATAGAAGGAAAGAATATTAAGCTTAAAATGTCTTCTAAGAAAGAGGTCAAAGATATTGTTGGAGAAAAGATACTGGTTGCTATTGGCAGGGATCCTAATATCGAAAATTTAGGCCTTGAAGATTTAAAAGTGGATACGGACAATGGTTTTATTAAGGTGAATAAAAATTATGAAACAAATATAAAGGGTCTTTTCGCGATTGGTGATGTTATCGGAGCTCCTCTTCTCGCACACGCAGCATCAGAGGAAGGAATTGCTGCTGTGGAATATATTGCTAAGGGAAAAGAGGCTGGTTTAGATCTTAACAATATGCCTAGCTGTACATATTGTCAACCCCAGGTTGCCAGTATAGGACTAACAGAGGATAAGGCAAGAGAGAAGGGTTTTGATATAGATATCGGAAGATTTCCCTTCAGGGCTAATGGGAAAGCCCAGGCACTTGAGGAAATGGAAGGGATGGTAAAGATCATCGTAGAGAAAAAATATGGAGAGATTTTAGGAGCACATATCCTTGGGTCAGAGGCAACAGAGATGATTGCTGAGATTGGAGTAGCAAAGAGGCTGGAGTCGACGGTTGAGGAGCTGGCTACCACGGTTCATGCCCATCCAACACTCTCAGAAGTTGTAGGAGAGGCATCTCTGGATGCTCTGGGCAGGGTAATTCATATTTAATTAATCTTATATAAAATCAAGGGTTATATTGATAAATGGAAACAAAGGTAATTTTACCCCAGTTGGGAGAGACAGTTGTTGAGGGGACAATCATAAAGTGGCTCAAAAAAGAGGGAGATTACATAAAGAAGGATGAGCCGCTTGTAGAAATATCGACGGATAAGGTTGATACCGAGATCCCTTCTCCAGTCAAAGGCAAGATTTCTAAACTTCTCGCAAAAGAAGGAGATACTGTTCAGGCAGGAGAAGATATAGCTGTTATTGTGGAAGATGAGGAAGGGGCTGAAAAAAAAGAGAAGAAGGGAGAGGAAAAAGGAAAGGAACCGGAAAAAGAAGAAAAGCCTACAGAGAAAGAAAAGAAAGAGAAAAAGGCAGAAAAGAAATCATCCCTGAAAGGCAAAGGAAAGAAGATCACCCCGGTAGTAGCAAAGATCTCATCTGAATTTAATATAGACATAAACAAAATAGAAGGAAGCGGTATCAATGGAAGGGTGACAAAAAAAGACATATTAAATTATCTGGAGCGTGAGGGGATCAAACAGAGAGAAATCACTAAGGAAGAACCATTAAAGGAAGTGAAGAAGGTAACAGAAGAGGTCAAAACAGAAGAAGAAGAAATTATTGAAATGTCAAGGGTAAGAAGAAGCATTGCAGAGCATATGGTAAAGAGCAAGCATACTTCTCCTCATGTTACAACAGTAGTTGAGGTTGACATGACAAGGATTGTGGGCTTCCGTGAAGAGAATAAAGAAAAGTTCCAATCGAAATATAATGTTCCCCTGACATTTACATCCATTATTGTGAAGGCGGTTGTAAATTCTCTAAAGAGATTTCCTAAAATCAATTCAACTCTTCAAGACAATAAGATTATTATAAAAAAATATTACAATATCGGTATTGCTACGGCAACAGAAGAAGGCCTGATTGTTCCGGTGATCAAAAGGGCTGAGAGGCTTGATATTAAGGATATGGCAAAAGAGATATTTAATCTGTCAGAGCGAGCGAGAGAGAAGAAACTTCCTCTCGATTCACTCCAAGGAGGGACGTTTACCATAACCAATCCTGGTGTTTTTGGGGCCATATTCTCAACACCTATCATTCATCAACCACAGGCAGCTATCCTCGGTGTCGAAGCTATTCGAAAGCTACCAGCGGTCATTGATGATGCTATTGCGATCCGATCTATGATGAATCTTTGCCTTTCTTATGACCATCGGGTTATTGATGGCATTGACGCAGGAAGGTTTTTACAGGATTTGAAAAAGGAGCTAGAAGAAGGATTAAAGCTTGAAGTTTAAAAACAGAAGAAGATTGAGAGAACAATAGGATGCATAAAATTACGTGGCTTCCTGGAGATGGCATAGGACCTGAGGTTACAGGCTCAACCATTAAGGTTATAAACGCTACGGGTGTAAAGATTGACTGGGAAAGAGTAGAAATAGGTGAAAAAGTCTTGGCCGAATCGGGAAAACCTTTGACAGATGATGTTTTTGATATTGTCAAAAAGAACAAGATTGCTATTAAAGGGCCCACAACCACTCCCATAGTATCTGGCCACTCAAGCGCCAATGTAGCATTAAGAAAGGGGCTCAACCTCTATGCATGTGTAAGACCCATTAAAAGTATATCGGGTATTCGTTCCCTTTATAAGGATTTAGACATTGTGGTTATAAGGGAAAACACAGAGGGTCTTTATACGGATAAGGAGCAGGAGATTGTACCGGGCGTAGTTGAGTGTCTGAAAATTGTTACAGAACAGGCATCAAGGAGAATTGCCAGATTCACCTTTGAGTATGCAAAAAAAGAGGGAAGAAAAAAGGTTACTGCGGTTCACAAGGCCAATATTATGAAGATGACCGATGGCCTTTTTTTAAGCTGTGTAAGGGAGATTTCAAAGGACTATCCTAAGATTCAATACGAAGAGGGTATTGTGGACAGTACATGTATGCAGTTGGTTACCAACCCTTATCAGTATGATGTCCTGGTCATGGGGAATCTCTACGGGGATATTATCTCTGACCTTTGTGCTGGCCTTATAGGTGGATTGGGGGTAGCTCCGGGTGCGAATTTTGGAGATGGATGTGCGATCTTTGAGTCGGTTCATGGAAGCGCTCCAGACATCGCGGGAAAAAACATAGCTAATCCTATCGCATCGATTCTTTCAGGAGCATTGATGTTAAGATATATAGGAGAAGATTCCGCTGCAAAAAGAATTGAAGATTCAGTTAGAAAGGTTGTTAAACAGGGAATGCTAACAAAAGATCTTGGGGGCAGTGCCACAACAGATGGACTCACCTCTGCAATAGAAAAAGAACTTTAAATTCTTTAAAAATCAGGAAAGGATATGAAAAAAGAAAGACAAAAGAGTGATAAAGAAGAAAAAGAGGTTTTATGTGTCAGGATCAAAAGACCTTTAAGTGTGAGAAAGCACAAAACTTGTCCCTACTGTTTTGGCAAGATATCTGACATAAAATCAAAAAAACACAAAAAATTTTGCGATTATAAAGAAGGAAAGGACAGCGTAGGTTTTGGCTTTCCATTTGATTGAACTCTTCATAGAGGAAGAAGCTTTTGGAGAAGGAAAGACTTCTTAAAAAGATGCATTACTGGCTCAAATTTATCAGAGCCTTTGAAGAAAGGATCTCCATACTCTACAGACAAGGGAAATTACTGGGAGGAGTCTATTCAGGCATGGGCCAGGAAGCTATTGTTGTCGGAACATGTATTGATCTTAAGAAGGAAGATTTTATCTTCCCGCTCCATAGAGACATAGGAGCTACTCTCGTAAAAGGGATTGAGCCGAAGATTCTTATGGCACAGCTATTAGGAAAGAAGACAGGCCTTTCAAAAGGAAAAGATTCCTATCTTCACGCTGGGGATATAGATCTTGGGGTTATTGGATCTACAAGTATGCTGGGCTCTTCCTTACCTGTTGCTGCAGGAGTCGGTCTCGCTTTCAAATTGAAGAAGAAGGATAATGTAGTTGTTGCATTTTTTGGAGAGGGGGCCAGTAACAGAGGTGACTTTCATGAAGCCCTGAATCTGGCAGGGGTCTGGAAACTCCCTGTTATTTTTGTTTGTGAGAACAACTTTTTTGCCTATTCCACACCAATAGAGGCGCAAATGGCAATTGAGGACGTCGCGGACAGGGCTTCGAGTTATGGCTTTTCAGGTGTTGTGTGTAGTGGTAATGACCTTATGGCGGTTTATAAGATAGCCAAAAAGGCTATAGATAAAGCAAGAGCAGGAGAAGGTCCAACTTTGATTGAGTGTAAAACCTATCGCTGGCATGGACACTCAGAACATGACGAAGCGTCTTACAGGGCAAAGGATGAATTTTTGGAGTGGAAGAGCAGAGACCCAATACCAAGATTTGAACTCTATCTGGAAGAATTGAAGATACTGGATAAGAAGCTCAAAGAGAGCATAGATAAGGATATAAGAGAGGAAATAGATCAAGCCGTAAAATTTGCTGAGGAAAGTCCTTTTCCAGAGGGAAAGGAGACGCTCGATGATATCTACAAGTAAAGAAAAATAAACGGAGGAAGGATTGAGCCAAATAACCTATTTAGAGGCCATTCGTTGTGCAATGAGAGAAGAGATGAAAAGAGATAAAAATGTCTTTTTGATGGGTGAAGATATTGGTATTTATGGAGGGGCTTTTCGTGCAACAGAGGGCTTGTATAAGGAATTTGGGAAAGAAAGGGTTATTGACACCCCTATATCCGAATCAGCAATTGTCGGAGCTGCTATAGGCGCATCTCTTCTTGGTATGAGACCTGTTGTGGAGATGCAGTTTGCCGACTTTATATCCTGTGCCTTTGACCAGATTGTCAATCAAGCTGCTACTATGAGATACAGACATGGTGGCAAGATTTCTGTTCCTATAGTGATACGAGGACCATCAGGCGCGGGGATTCACGGAGCGATATTTCACTCACAGAGCCCCGAGGCATGGTTTATCCATACGCCCGGTCTAAAGGTTGTTGTTCCATCCACTCCTTATGACGCAAAGGGACTTTTAAAGGCATCTATAAGGGATGATAACCCCGTGATTTATCTTGAACACAAATACCTCTACAGAAGAATTAAAGAAGAGGTGCCAAAAGAAGATTTTATAATCCCCTTGGGGAAGGGTGATATAAAGAGAAAGGGAGATGACATTACACTCATTACTTACGGGGCGATGGTGCACATAGCTCTTGAGGCATCAGATATTTTACAAAAAGCTGGCATAGAAACTGAAGTTATCGATTTAAGAACCCTCTCGCCTTTAGATAAAGAGATGATAAAAAAATCTGTTTCAAAGACCAGTAAAGTTTTAATACTTCAGGAGGACAAAAAGACTTTGGGTATTGCCAGTGAAATCTCTGCTTTTTTAGCTGAGGAATTTTTTGAAGAACTGGATGGCCCTATTATCAGAGTAACGAGCCCAGACACACATGTCCCTTTTAGCCCTCCATTGGAAGAGTTTTATCTGCCAGACGTTAAGAAGACTGTGGACGCCGTGAAGAAGCTTGCCGCTTATTAATCCATTAAACCTTTTGATTATGAAAAAGACATTGAACATATTAAATCTTGGATTTAATGAATACAGCAAAACCCTCGGCCTTCAAAGAAAACTAATGAAACTAAGGCAGAAAGGTTCGATTGAGGATCTTCTTATCCTTGTAGAGCATAATCATGTTTACACGCTCGGAAGGAGCGGAAAAGAATCCAACCTTCTTTTAGATAAGGAGTCCTTGAGGAAAAAAGGGATAGAGTTCTGGGAGATAGAAAGGGGAGGAGACATTACCTATCATGGTCCTGGTCAGATCGTCGGCTACCCTATTTTTGATTTAACTAATATTAAAAAAGATGTTCACCACTTTTTGAGAAATATTGAAGAGGTTTTGATTCGGGTCCTTAAAGAATATGGTATTGATGGAAAGAGGATAAAGGGAAAAACAGGGGTCTGGGTCAGAGGGGAGAAGATCGCATCTATTGGGGTAAAGATAAGCCGATGGATAACCTGGCATGGCTTTGCAATGAATGTCAATACAGACCTTTCCTACTTTGATGACATTATCCTTTGCGGTTTAAAAGATGCAAAGCCTACTTCTATGGAAAGATTACTTGGAAAAGAATTAGATATGGAGGAGGTTGAGAAGAAGATAGTGAATTATTCTGTTGTCATATTTGATTACTCAAATATTAAAAAACAAAAGCTAAAAGACCTTATTAGTTAAAATTTATTTTTTTGATACTAGCTTTTTTGGCTAACCTTGATAAGCTTCAAGCTCTTTCTTAAGGCTCAGAACCTCTTCTCTCAATCCTATGCTTATGGCCTCATAATCTTCAGCACTACTATTGATTTTTAATCCCTTCTCTTTGAGTTCCCCAAAAAGATAATACCGGCCGAAGATGACTTTTACAGGATAGGGTTTTGGAAACCATGAACCGCGCTTCAAAGCTTGATTTGTTCCACTGATATAGGCAGGAACAACTTTCACTCCTAATTCTTTTGCTAAGATAGCAGCACCTTTTTTAAATTCCTTAATCTCACCACTAATACTTCTTGCACCCTCGGGAAAGATACAGAGAATTTTTCCGTTTTTTAGCACAAAAGAGGATAATTGCATTGTTTCTACTAGATTCTTTGATGGGCTTAGAGGAATGACTTTTATTAGCTTAATTAAGTTCCTGATGACTGGAAGCTCAAAATATTCGCGAAAGCTTATAAAGAAGAAATGATATCTTAGAGACAAAGGTAGAGAACTGAAAAGGACAAATCCATCAAGATAACTTGTATGGTTAGGACAAATAATAATCGCATCCTTCAGAAGATTCTCTCTGCCGTAAACTTTTAGTCTAAAGAATAACTTAAAAGGAGGATCAAAAATTAGAGAAGCAAATAGCGTAAAGAACCATCCTGTTCTACTTACAATAATAGTGATTTTATCGAGTAAGTGTTGAGGAGGTTTTGAACTGATAATAGATTCCCACGAACGTTTTTCTACCTTCAGTTGTTTTTTGTCTTCTTGAGATTCCTCTTCAATATAATTTATCAGTTCAAAGACCGTCGATAATTTCATAAATTCCTCTTCCTTGGAATCAATAGTAAATTTTTCTTCTAATGTTGCCATTAGCTCTACTCTTCCCAAGGAGTCGATACCGAGATCGAGTTCTATATGGTCATTTAAGGATATGCCTCTCTCGCCCGTTTTCTTTAAGAGAATATCAATTACTTTTCTTCCCGTTTCAGATAAATTTTCTTCAATTAATGGTTTCTTTTTTTCAATTCCTTTCAGAAATCTCTCTTCATATATCTTCTTGACCTCATGTCTTTTTATTTTGCCTAAGCGTGTTTTTGGTAGTTCTTCATTGAGCAGAAAGAAACCTTTGATTCTCTTATGTGGCGAGAGCCTTTCTGAGAAATATTCCAAATCCCACTTTACTCTGCCTTGAATATTCGGCTCACCAATTTCTCTCAAATAAGTAAGATCCGGGACAATAACAGCAACTAATTTTTCTTGTTTAGAATCGGGCAGCACACAAATTTCTTTTACAGATGGCGCTTGCTGATAATATTTTTCCACTTCATCCGCAGAAATATTCTTTCCGGAACTTAGAACAATGATTTCTTTCAATCTTTCCTTTATAAAAAGATACCCTTCGCTATCCAGGTATCCGAGATCTCCGCTGTAAAACCACCCGTTTTTAATAGTTTCTTGGGTTTCTCTTTCGTTTTTGTAATAACCTTTCATGACATTGGAACCTTTAATCAGTATCTGACCAACCTCCTTCTCGTCTGGGTTCAGAATCTTTATATTAACATCAGGAAGTACTTTGCCTACAGAACCTATTTTGGGTCTTTTCGGCAAATTTATGCTCACAACTGGTGCTGTTTCAGTAAGGCCATAACCTTCGAGGATTTTGAATCCTAATTTAAAGTAACTCCTTGCAAGCTCCTCGTCTAATTTAGCCCCTCCTGAGACAAAATATCGAAACTTTGAACCCATAGCGGATCGGAATTTAGATAAAAGAGGTTTTGCTGGATTCATCCCCGTTCTTTCTGAAAACATCCATGAGAGATTTAAAATGAAACGAAAAAATATTCTAAAGAAAAGTGGAATCTTTTCGAGTTTTTTTTCAATTCCGCTGTAAAAGAGCTGAAGAACTTGAGGCGTAACAGCTAAGATGGTTATTTCTTCTTCCCTGAGACACTTTAGAATCACTTCCGGTTTAAGAGTCTTTATATAGGTAATCCTTGCTTGGGAAAAAAGAGGGACAATCAATGTTGCTATAAAAGGAAATGAATGGTGTAGGGGAAGGATAGAAAGGAAATTATCAGAAAGCCTGGCTATATTAAGCTTTGAAATACTTGAAAAGTTCGAGAAGAAATTTTTATGCGTAAGCATAACTCCTTTAGGAAGTCCAGTAGTGCCTGATGTAAAGATAATGGAAGCCAGATCTTCGGGTTCTATACGGGGCAAGCTTATATGACTTGATGGTGCTTTTAAAATTTCAGAAAAACCAATTGATTTCTCAAAAGAGTCATGTTTTTTATTGATGATAACAATCTTTTGTAAAAAATTAAGATCCTTAAAGTCTTCTAAGCACAGCTTTTCGGATGCAAATATGATCTTGGTTTGAGTTTGTTCTAAAAAATATTTGATTTCTTTGGTGCCCAGTTCAAAATCTAGAGGGATTGCGATGGCTCCGGAAAATAGAAGCCCAAAGTAACATATGCACCATTCCGGGCAGTTCTCTAAAGCAATAGCAATCCTATCCCCTTTTTGGATTCCCTGCATGCAAAGCCAGTTAGCAACCTTCAATGATGAATTGTAGATCTGTCCATAGGTTAGCTTATGAATCGTATCATCTTCTTTCATTACTATGGATACTCTATCAGAAGAGTCTTTGGCAATCTCTTCAAATTTAGCTGTTAAAGTTGAAATCATTAATCTATATTCCTTATTAATTTTTCTGCAATTCTAGTATTAAGTTTTAATTTCTTCCCCTTATTTTATTCTTATCTTGCATCCTTATAGTGTTTAGTAAGTTTTTCAGGTGATACTTTTAAAAAAATATACAAAATAGCTACTATCCAATCCCTCAGTGTTGTGTAAATGAGCCCCTCTTTTAACCACCTTCGTGGAGATGCCTTGATGGGTGTTCTTAGAAATACAATCTTTCCTATTTTTTTCAGTCTCCTTGATATTTCGATATCTTCCATAAGGGGTATATCAGCAAATCCGCCTATCTGCTCAAAGAGCTCTTTTCTTATAAAGAGGCCCTGATCGCCATAGGGGATCCTGGTTATCCGTGATCTCAGATTTGCAACCTTCTCTATAATTCTAAAACGAAATGAGGGATGTTCAATGTTTAAAAAGAATGCTCCTGCTGAAACTTGTTTATCATTAAGTCTTTCTCTTATTAGCTCAAACCCATCTTTTGGTAGGAGACAATCAGCATGAAGAAAAAGGAGTATGTTGCCATTGGCTT
>DATKYB010000041.1 GCA_035528715.1 Nitrospinota bacterium
TCGATTAGTTTAAGGGTATCACGATCCCCTCAATTATCAGTCTAAATCTCCGCCACCCCCTTCATCAACCTCTTCGACATTCTTCCAGCCAATAAGGATTGTAGGGGGATTCGATTCGGAGAACTTCCCTTTATCAAGAGAAATCTTTATCAACACCGTATCATTATAATTGATATCCCCACCAGGGTTAACCAGGACCCTGAACCTTTCGTCGCCAGAAACTCTTTCAAGCATCTTTCTTATAACCAGTATCTGGAATCCATCCTTCCACCCAAGCTCTTTGTCCAGAAGCTCTTTTATATCCCCTTTGTCCTTTCTGTAATAGAAATAGTCATCTGAGAGAATAAGAGCCGGAACCTTTCCTTTGTCCAAAGCCCCTTTGATATTTACAGGGATATCCTCAATGGTTCCATCAGGCCTCTTAATACCGATGTTACCCACCCACTGGTGCACGGGTTCTTTATTCCCTCCCTCTATCTCGATAACAATCTCTTTTGCGCCGTCTAAATTCGCTAAATGGACATCTGTCCATCCCCTGTTTTCATAGGGGTAGATAACCTTGGTTATCTTCCTGTTTTTGCCGAGATACTCCAAGCCATAGGCCTTGGCTTCAGGGTCTTTGATAACCTTTTCCACAAGGGAAAACTTATCGATCTGCTTCTTTTTACCCCATCCTGTTCCTAATATGCCTGTCTCAACAATTCCATTATTCAGAACCTCTTCCAATGACTTGGAATAAACACCCTTTTTGTCGAGATACTTATGCATGATGAAATTGTCTACATTGGAAATCTTTACAACCTGCTCAGCATGTAAATTCTTTAATGGAATCATTCCAAAGAAAAGGACAAGCAGAATAATATATCCTTTTTTCATAGTATTTTAATCCTCCTTAAATAAAAGGTCATATACTAATCATTGAATATATACGCTATTTTTTAAAAAACAAGGGGTAAAAGAAATTCCATAAAAAATTTTTTAAGACTCATAAAATGAATTTAAACAATTAATTAAGGGGAGCAAAAAACGCGAGAGGAGGCTTTTTATTTTTTTTTGTTTGTTCTATCGCTAAAATCCCTGAAAAATCTAAAAGGGGATTTAAAACTTTTTCGTCAAACCTTAATAAGACAGTAGCATCTTCTAAATTAAATGGTCAAATAGGATTTTTATACCAATTCCAATCAGAATAAGACCCCCTAAAGCTTCAATTTTTTTCTCAGAAAAGTGTCCAAATCTGTTACCCACATAAACGCCAGCAAAAGATAAAGAAAAAGTTACTGCGCCGATGATGATTATTGGGGTGATAATAAAAATCTTTAAAAATGCGAAACTTATCCCTACGGCCAATGCATCAATACTCGTAGCAATAGATAATATCAGCAAAACGTAAAGATTTGTTGGGTCAATTTTTTTTTGCTGGGGTCAAGCCTAAAGGATTCATAAATCATTTTACAACCAATAAAACTCAAGAGAACAAAAGCCACCCAGTGGTCAATCTCTGTAATAAGATTTCTCAAGCTGAGTCCTGCTAACCATCCAAGGAGAGGCATAACCGCCTGAAAGAGTCCAAAAGATGCGGCGATAATGAATGCATTGTTTATCTTTAAGTTTTTTATGGTTAAGCCGCTTGAGACAGATACAGCAAACGCATCCATGGATAGCCCAAGTGCGATAAGAATAATCACAGTCATGTCCATTTGCTATGAATCCTATAGAGAAATTTTTTTAGCCTGATTGATAAGCATCCGTCATCTGTCTTACAGCGTCGGAGAATGCCTCTCTTAGGCTAGAGATATTTAAGTTAGAAATAATAAATCAACTTTATCATTTCTAAAGTGAAAAGTCGAGCAACAATGAGTAAAACTTTAATCACAAATTATATCTAACTCCACCCTCTTCACTCATGCAATCCAAGTTATTGAATCACAGAGGTGAGTTGGGATTTTTCCTTGAGAAAACTAATGCAACAACTCATTGACAAACTTCTATCCTTACTGATATAAAAGCTGTAGATTCTATTAAACAACGCATCAAAAAACTTCATACAGCTTCCCATATCAGATGTTTATTGGTTTCTTAAAGCTATAGTTTTTAGGAAAATTCTTTTTCGGAGAATGTCATGACCGAAAGCCTATTGATTGGAGTTGCCGGAATTGTCATCCTCGGGATTTTAGCCCAGTGGTTAGCATGGATGGTGAGACTCCCGGCTATATTAATGCTCCTTTTGTTTGGTATTCTCGCTGGGCCGGTTACCGGTTTCCTTAATCCAGATGCGCTTTTCGGCAACCTTCTTATGCCGATTGTCTCCCTTTCCGTTGCCATCATCCTCCTCGAAGGAGGCTTAAGCCTGAAAATAACAGAGCTTAGGGCCACCAGAGCGGTTTTGAGGAATCTGATTACCATCGGCGCGCTTGTAACCTGGGTTCTCAGCGCCGCATCTGCCTATGCGATTACTGATCTGGGAATCTCCCTCTCTATTCTTTTAGGAAGTATTCTCGTTGTCACCGGCCCCACGGTTATCATTCCGCTTCTTCGGCATGTGCGTCCCGTTCCCCGCTTGGCTTCGTTATTAAAATGGGAAGGAATTCTTATCGATCCCATCGGCGCAATGATGGCGGTTTTGGTCTTCGAGGCGATTCTTATCAACCGTCTTGTGGACACACCCGGGCTCATCGTGTTCGGAATCTTGAAAACTATCCTGATTGGGGGCTTTATCGGCACCCTTTCTGCCCTCATCATCATCCAACTCCTCAAGCGCTATTGGGTTCCCGATTTTCTCCAAAACTCTGTTACCTTGATCACGGCACTTTCAGCCTATATGGGCACGAATCTTCTCCAACCCGAATCAGGTCTTCTTACTGTTACAGTCATGGGAATCATTTTGGGGAATCAAAAAACCGTTTCCATAGGCCACATCGTTGAGTTTAAGGAAAATGTGCGTGTTCTTCTCATCTCCGGCATTTTTGTCCTTCTCTCTGCCAGGCTCAAGATGGAGGATTTTCTCGACATGCGCTGGGAGGCCTTTGTTTTTCTTGGAATTCTTATCCTCCTTGTTCGGCCGGTATCTGTCTTTTTCTCCACCCTTGGTTCAAAACTGAACTTCAAGGAGCGCCTCTTTATCTCCTCTCTCGCACCGCGTGGCATTGTCGCCGCAGCCGTCTCCTCTGTTCTAGCGCTCCGCCTTGAGGAAATCGGCTATGAAAGCGCTGAGCGTATTGTTCCGCTTATCTTCTTTGTGATCATCGGCACGGTGTTAATCTACGGGCTCTTAGCTTCTCCCTTGGCGAGGCTTCTTGGGCTTGCCGATCCTAATCCTCAGGGGGTTCTGATCGTCGGTGCCCATCGCTGGGCGCGGAGGATGGCTTTAGCTCTTAAATCATTAGGGGTTCGAGTGCTTCTGGTAGACACGAATCGAAGGGAAGTGGCACAGGCCCGAATGGAAGGGCTGGAGGGCTACTGTGGGACGATTCTTTCAGAGAACTTCCTCTTTGAAAACCAGATAGGTGGAATCGGGAGGCTCTTGGCGCTTACCTCGAACGACGAGACCAACTCTCTCGCCACATTGCATTTCAGCGATACCTTCGGGAGAGAAGAGGTCTACCAGCTTCCTCCGGATTCAAAGGAAGCAATACCCAAGTATCTCAGTGGCCGCCTCCTTTTTGGAGAAGGAATCACCTATGATTATCTCGACGAGCGCTTTGATCAAGGGGCAGTTATCAAGGTGCATCGACTGACAAATCGATTCACGTTCAACGCCTTTCAGAGGTTTTACGGAGGAAAGGTCGTTCCCTTATTTTGCGTAGATGAGGAAGTAAACCTCAAGATCTTTAACACAGATACTTCACTCGAGCCCGAACCAGGACAAACGCTCATAAGCCTCGTCGATCCACTAAAGAAAAAACTTAGTAAATGATAAAAACATAATTTACACACAGTGATAGCGGAAATATTTCATTATTCGCTGGAAAAATTCCTAAAGAGCAAAAGGGGATACTACCGTAAAATTGTATTGACTAAATCCTACCTTTTTGATAGAAAATAATTAATTAAGATTTCCTCTGTAATCCTATTTCCTTTTGATATCACAAATTATTTATGATTTAACTTTAAAACTAATTCTCCAGCCTACAGTTCCAAATCAGATGACAAAGACTTTAATCAAAAAAGGAGGTGAAGTATTTTAAACTAAAAATGAAGCCTTTAACTATAAATTTATCAAGAAACTGAACAAACTTTAACTAAGGAATGATAAAGTTATGAAGAAAATAATAATTGTTTCAGTAGTTGCATTGGTTTTAGTGCTGATTCTTTTTCACATTGAAGGGAAATCCCAGATGGGCCCTGGATATGGTATGGGACCAGGATATGGTATGGGCCCTGGATACGGAATGGGACCCGGCATGATGGGCCCTGGATACGGAATGGGACCCGGCATGGGCCCGGGATATGGTATGGGCCCTGGATATGGTATGGGACCCGGCATGATGGGCCCGGGATATGGTATGGGCCCTGGATACGGAATGGGACCCGGCATGATGGGTCCGGGATATGGTATGGGCTATGGTTATCACATGGGACCTGGTTATGGATATCCTCGGGGTCCTCAATACCAACAGCCCCAGAAGCCTCTAGGGAAAAAGGAAGCCAAGGTGATATTGGATAATTATTTGAACTCGGCAAGGAATCCCAACTTGAAAATTGGGAAAATTGAGGAAAAAGATAACTACTTTGAAGCCGATATCGTAACCAAGGATAATTCTCTGGTAGATAAGGTTATTGTAAACAAGTATACTGGCTGGCTAAGATCCATTTATCAATAAGTTAATAATTTTGATGATTTTTAGGTCCTATTTAAAAGGAGATTTAAAGTGAAAAAAAGATTTCAGTATTCTTTAACTTTCGCATTATGTGCAATTCTTTTTCTATCAGAAAATGCCTTTGCTCAGTGGCGAGGTTATGGTAGTGGATGGGGCATGGGTCCTGGCATGATGGGTTGGGGATACGGCATGGGGTGGTTTGGGACAATCATCATGGCCGCTTTCTGGATTGCGGTGATCATAGGAATCGTCTTTCTCATTCGATGGCTCGTTACATCTACGGGTAGTGGAAGCTATGGTGCGAGGTCAGAAGAATCAGCCCTTGACATCCTCAAGAAACGATATGCTCGAGGAGAGGTCAACAAAGAAGAGTTTGAAGAAAAGAAGAAAGATTTACTTCAATAATTAAGTAAAAGAGATAATTAAATTTTAACTTTGGTTGGTGGACTAACTGCCAAATAAAGGAAGAAGAATAATGCAAGAATTAGTGATGATTTTGGCTGGAGGTCAAGGGAGCAGGCTCTATCCATTATGTGAAGACAGGTGTAAACCTGTTATGCCTTTTGGTGGCAGATATAAGGTTATCGATTTTGTTCTCAGCAATTTTACGAATTCTGGATTTTACAAGATTCTAGTATTAACACAGTTCATGTCAAGTTCAATTCAACGCCATATCTCAATAGGTTGGAAACTGTCCAGTCAATTATCGCATTATATGGACACTATTTCCCCTCAGATGCGTGTTGGAGATGGGTTGTATCTTGGAACAGCAGATGCAATTTATCAGAATTTAGACATTATAAAAAGTGAGAGCCCTGATCATGTTTTTGTCTTTGGAGGGGATCATATTTACAAAATGAATGTAAGGCAGATGTTGGATTATCATATTGAAAAAGGTGCTGATCTTACCTTATCTGTGGTGCCAATTTCTCTTCATGAAGCAAAAGAGATGGGGGTTGTTGAAGTGGATTCACACAGTCGAATAAGGGGATTTGTTGAAAAACCAGAAAATCCAAAACCAATGCCTGAAAAAGAAAATATGGCATTGGTATCCATGGGAAATTATCTTTTTAATCAAGATGTACTTTTTGAAGTTATTAGAAAAGATCATCTTAAAGATTCTGCTCATGATTTTGGTCTCAGTATTATTTCACAAATGATTGATAAATATAAGATCTATGCATATAATTTTATGACAAATCATTGGCCAGGCATGGAAGAAAAGGAGCGAGGATATTGGTGTGACATAGGGACAATAGATACATACTGGAAAGCCAATATGGAACTTTGCGATGTTACCCCTAGACTTAATTTATATGATCAAAAATGGCCTATACGAACTGCGTTTCATAATTATCCAGGTTCAAAATTTGTCTTTGCAAACGAAGATGAAGGTAGAGTTGGTTGGGCAACCGACAGTATTGTTTCTGAGGGATGTATAGTCAGTGGTGGACATATCAACAGAAGTATTCTCTCGCCAGGGGTAAGGATAAACAGCTTTTCGTATGTAACCGATTCTATCTTAATGGATGGCGTTAAGGTGGGGAGGTACTGCAAGATACAAAAGGCTATCATTGACAAGGATGTATATATTGCACCTCATACAGAAATAGGATGGGATCTTGAAAAAGATAGAAAACGCTACTACGTCTCGGAATCAGGAATAGTGGTTGTTGCAAAGAAAGATTAAATTGAAATGTTTTATACTGAAGAATTTTTCGGGATGTAGTAGTTTTTATTCGAACTCACAGAAAACTCTCATACTAAACGAAAAGCTAGTGATATTTGCACGGGGAGCCAGATTGAAAGCCCTTTGGTAATTTTGCCAATGGGCTTTTTTATATGTCCCTTTTTTGCTTGTTCAAAAAAGGGACGAAAAAAGGACACCCCTCGATTTTTTTAAACGGTATTTAGCTGCGTTTTCTTCAGAGAAGCCGCAAACTCAGGCTTCGCCTTCAAACAGCTGCTTCTTTTATCCTCGCCCACTTACTAAATACCTAAAAAGCAAAAGGGGGATTTAAAAACACCATGATTTCCTCGTTCACTTAAAAAATCCCTAAAAAGCAAAAGGGGAGATGAGAAAATCGCTTTGCGATTCTCCGCAAGGAAAAATCCCTGAAAAATCTAATGAGATTTGGTGATATTTTTTATCACAATTTTATCACAGAGGGTTTTAATTTCAAAATTCTTGACAAAATAGACAAAGAGCGTAGCATCTAAAACCGCTATTTAAAATCAATATTAGTATAAAAAATGAGATAAGCTGATAAGACAAACAATTTATAAAACTGAAAAATGCAATTGGGATTCTTTACAAAAAAACGCATCTTATCTACTCATATATTTGCAGTAGCCTTTATATTATTAATAACTTTTACCACAGACTCATGGGACCCGAATAGTCCTATTGATTTGATTATCGAATGGACAGGATATATCTTTCTCATCATAGCCACACTCGGAAGATTGTGGTGCTCTATTTACATCGGGGGTTATAAAAATAATAAAATAATAAACGAAGGGCCTTACTCTATCGTTAGAAATCCTCTGTATCTATTCAGTTTTTTTGGTATAATTGGACTTGGCCTGGCAGCGGAGAATTTACTTGTATTATTTTTGGCAATCCCTTGGTTTATAATCTATTATCCATCGGTTGTTTATAAAGAAGAAAAAGATTTAGAGGCAAAATTCGGAAAGGAATTTATTGATTATAAAAATAAAACACCGAGATGGTTTCCTCGATTTTCCAAGTATTATGAACCTGGACAGTATCTTATAAAACCCAAATATATCAGGAAGGCTATGTTTGATTCTATGTGGTTTGTATGGCTTTTTATGCTATTGAGAATAATTGAAGTATTACAAGACCTTCATTTCGTCCCGGTTATCTTAAAAATTCCTTAGAATTTTCAACACGCCAATCCTTAAATTCTTCCAAAAAGTTGTGGAATTCTTCTTTTTGTTTTCTGAATTTGAAGTCCCTTTTTTCCTTGCCCTTCTTTTTCCCTTGCTCGCTTAGTAAATCCCTAAAAAGCAAAAGGGGAGATGAGAAAATCGCTTTGCGATTCTCCGCAAGGAAAAATTCCTGAAAAATCGAAAGGGGTTTATGATATTTTTTATCACAAATTTATCACATAGAGGGAGGGGGATAACCGTGATAGGCAAAATCTAATATCCCATCTCTGCTAATGCCAAAGTTTACTTCTTCTTCAATTCCTTTAATAATTTCTTCTATTTGTTTTTTTTGCTCCTTTTTAAGTTTCATATGCTTCCTATTTTCTCCCTTGTAGATAAAACTTAATGGTCGACCTCTGTATACGAAAAAAAGTATATTTTAATAAAAACAATATTAGTAAGCAGTGAACCAAGTGACAAATTAAAATTCGCTATTTTAAAAGTTAATTGGAATTTTCTTCCCAAGGCATATGGAAGAAAGGGGAAAAGAAAAAGGAAAGGGAAATAAGGTTTGTAGTAGATTTGTAATTTCTAAAAAAGGGTGCTATTATTTTATTTGGATGGAAAATTGGACGGAAAAGTTACTCTAACTTTTCCTACCCTCCCAAAAGCCCCATGATAGAAATATCTGGGGCTTTTCCATCCGCTATTTGATCGCGACCGCTTCGAGAAGCAACAAACTCGAGCCTTGCTCTCAGACAGTTGCTTCTTTTTTCGTTGCTCGCTTAGTAAATCCCTAAAAAGCAAAAGGGGATATTTTTAGACCGCAAAATTGTATTGAGTGAGCCTGCCTTTTAAAAAACCTTTTAGATTTTCCGGACTGATTTATACGGGGTTTTGCTTATAGAGATTTTTTTACAGGCAGGGATAAATATTCTTAAAAGAAATGCCGATAAGATATACAGGATTTCAATTTTTTGGGTTTAAAAATGGAAACAAAAGATAAAAGAAATATCGAAATACCAGAGACGGTTGAGTCCATTATGAAAGAAAATGTCGTCGCAATATCACCGGATGATTCGCTGAGGCAGGTTCGAAGGCTTTTTCAGAGATACAGATTTCATCATTTACCTGTTGTGGAAAACGGGGTAATTATCGGGATAGTATCCGACCGTGATCTTCTCAAACAGCTGAGCCCGTTTCTGGAAACCGTATCCAGTCAACCGCGTGACAGGTTTATCCTCAACAAAAAAGCCCACCAGATTATGACCCGAAAGCCTATAACAGTAAAAAAATACACAAGCATAAGAGATGCCTGCAAGACGATGCTGACAAACAGAATATCCTGCCTCCCTGTGGTTGATTCTAATAGACATATTAAGGGGATATTGACCTGGAGAGACATCTTCAACGTATTACTGAAGTTTTACCCAGACCCGCAAAAACCTATTGACTAAATCCTACCTTTTTGAGCTTATCAATTAATCTATTTTTATGATTTTTTTCTGAGGGTTACGCGGAACAATTTTCTTGGAAGAGCCCCTTCATCAAATTCATCAATGCTGACTATGTCATAGTCTTTAGCCAGACGCTCTACTTTTTGTCTGTTGAAAAAATGAACTACAAACCCACCGCCAATCTGATAAATATCTTCTCCCCTATGAGTCCCGGTTCCATAATCAACATCCTTTGTATGCCTTACAGTGTAAATATTGATTCCATCCGGCCTCAATACTCGTCTTATCTCATCTGAAAGAAACTCGAGTTCTGATGTTGTAAGTGCCATACAATACAGCATGTGGGAATAACAGGCATCGAAGGAATCATTTTTAAAAGGAAGAGGGTATCTGACATCGTGGCATTTAACTTTCACCTGTTCATCCAGCCCAAGTTTATGGACTTTTTCAATGATATCTTCAACTCCTTTGCGAGAATAATCCAGAGCAGTTACTTCAAAACCATTTTTTGCAAAGAACAGTGTGTCCCGTCCCTGTCCAGCCCCTAGTTCAAGAATTTTCTTTTTTCCCTTTTTCTTGAATAATTCTACAGCTTTTTTCGCTGGCTCACTGGGCTTCTCACCAAACATTTCATGATTTTCTGAAAGAGTTTTTTCCCAGTGTGATTTCTGTTTGTCTAAGACTTCTTTGTCAGTTTTTTCTCTTTTGGTGTTCATTTTAATTCCTTGTTCCCTTCATGTTTTTATTTGTTTTGGTG
>DATKYB010000042.1 GCA_035528715.1 Nitrospinota bacterium
TCTCCCAGACATTCTGCGACGGCGCTCCCTAATCCTCCAATTATGGAGTGTTCCTCAGCTGTTACGATAGCCTTTGTTGTTTCAGCGGCATTTTTAATAGATTTTGTGTCCAAGGGTTTGATAGTAGACATATTGATTACACCAACATGGATACCTTCTTGCTTTAAAGATTTCTGAGCATTTAAGGCTAAGCTTACCATAATTCCGCAAGCAATAATTGTTGCATCTGTTCCTTGGGAATGTATCTTGGCTTTTCCTATTTGAAAATCGATACCTTCTTTATAGATGATAGGAAATTTCTCTCTTGATAGCCGCATATAAACAGGCCCATAATATTTAGCCGCTGCTTCTAAGGCAGAGATTGCTTCATAACCATCTGCTGGTACAATAACGGTCATATTAGGGATGATTCTCATTAAACCTATATCCTCTGTGGAATGGTGTGTTGCGCCATCTTCTCCAACAGTTATTCCTCCGTGGGATGCAACGATCTTAACATTAAAGCTGGATAAACAAATGGTCTGTCTGATCTGGTCCCAGGCCCTTCCAGTAGCAAATATAGCAAAGGTACTGGCAAAGGGTATCTTTCCTGCTGCAGCAAGACCCGCTGCGGTTGCCATTAAATCCTGTTCAGCAACTCCCATGTTAAAGAATCTATCAGGAAATTTTTCCCTAAATTTTGCGGTTCTGGTTGAGGAGGAAAGGTCAGCATCCAATACAACAATATCCTTATTTTCAGCTCCTAATTTTATAAGAGTTTGTCCATATACATCCCTCGTTCCTAACTTTTCCATTGATTTTTCTCCTTAGAATTACTCCAGCTCTTTGAGAGCCTTTTCTAATTCAGCCTCCGTAGGGGCAACGCCATGATATCCAACCTTATCTTCCATAAAAGAAACCCCTTTACCCTTTATAGTCTTGGCTATGATGATTGTGGGTTTACCTTTGATCTTTTCTGCCTGATCTAAGGCAGTTAAAATTTCTTTAAAGTTGTGCCCGTCTATTTCTATTACATACCACCCAAAGGCCTTCCATTTGTCTTTAATGGGTTCGATAGCCATAATATCCTTTACATATCCATCGATTTGCAAAGCATTGTAATCCATTATCGCACATAAATTGTCTATATTATAATGGGCCGAGGTCATTGCTGCCTCCCAGATTTGCCCCTCTTGCACCTCTCCACATCCTAACAACACATATACCCTCGCTTTTTTATTATCAAGCCTTAAGGCTAGGGCAATGCCGTTTCCCTGAGATAGGCCTTGTCCTAAAGAACCACTATTTACTTCTACACCTGGAGTTCGAGCACACTCAGGATGACCCTGGAGGATACATCCTAATTTTCTTAGTTTTAAAAATTCTTTTGTATTGAAATAACCACATTCCCCTAAAATAGCATAGAGTACAGGAGCAGAATGTCCTTTTGATAGGATGAATCTGTCTCGGTCCTCCCATTTTGGATTTTTAGGGTCATGACGCATCTTAGAAAAGTATAAGGCAGTGAGTATCTCCACAGCGGATAAAGAACCTCCTGTATGACCAGAACCAGCCTCAGTCAACATCTTAAGAATATCGATTCTTATTTCTTTAGCCCTCTTTTCGAGATGTTTGATCTTTTCTTCCATATGATATTTTACCTTTATTTGTATGGATTTCGATTATTATCAAAGCCTTGATTGACCCAAAAAACTATCACGTTTTTAATGCACGCGCAAGCCTAAAAAAGGCAATTTTTATAATCACACAGAAATTTCTAGTTTTGAATTTTTTTGGGATGGATAGGGTCTCAATTATTTATCTTTTGATGATTCAATATCTTTCAGCCAGTATTCTAAAGTATTCATCACTTTTTTGTTTCTAATAGAAATATCTTCAGATGAAGAGGGCTTTTCTTTTTCTTCTTCGTTTGGAAACATCATACGGATTTCTTTAATCGCCTCTCTATCATCAATTCTCGTGTTCAGTATTTCATCCTTCTCTTCCGTAGCCTGAGGAGTTGATTCATCAGAAGGCTTTTCTGGTTGAGGGCCTTTCGTTTCTAATTTATTCTCGAGTTGTTTAATCTTTTCTAAAATTGACTCATTTTCAGGGCTACCCCTTAATATTTTTCTATATGTTTCTATAGCCTTTTCAAGCAAACCTTGCTCTTCATATATCTTAGCAAGGGTTTTTGTACTGATATCGTCTTGAGATATCTTCTCTTCCTCGGCTTCTTCTGACTCGATTTCCTTATTGATCTCTGCTTGAGGTCTTTGAGAGCGGAGTTGGTTTAATTTTTTTTCTAAAGATGAGATTAATCCTTTAATTTCTAAATTTTTTGTATCTAAATCTTTCAATCTTTCTATTAGTTTTTTAGCCTCTTCTATGTTATTCTTTAAAAGATAGATATCAACTAATAACTTATAAGCTAAGAGATTGTCCGAATGGGATTGTAACACACCCAAGGATTCTTCCTTTGCTTCATCTATCCTCTGGCAGTCATAATAAGCTCTGGCCAAAACCATTCTTGCACTTGCAAAATCTGGATATTCCTTAAGGCCTTCTTTTGCTATTTCTATTGCCTTTTCTGGCATTCCGGTTTTTAAATAGGCATTTGCAAGCGGAACAAAGATATAAGAATGAGGATTTAATTTTAAAATGTCCTCATATATTTTTATTGCTTCAGAATATTCTAAAGGCTCTTGTGTTTCCATAGCATCCTTTATAAATCACTAATTTATATATGTTATATAGAATTTATTTATATTCGTCAAGCCATTTCATATATCTCAAATAAGCTATAAAAATCAATATATTGTCAGAAACTTCCAAAATTTCCTTTTCCTTGACAGGGTTTCTCTTTTTGGCTAATATCGTTTTGGGTTGTTTTTTGCAATTTTATGATGGTTATATATTATTTACAAAAAGAGGAATTTCTTTGATTGAAATAAGGTTCCATGGACGAGGCGGGCAGGGAGCAGTCATTGCCTCCAGGATATTAGCTTCTGCCTTTTTTAAAGAAGGGAAATATGTTCAGGCGTTTTCTGCTTTTGGCTCAGAAAGAAGAGGCGCTCCGGTAGAAGCATTTGTTAGGATAGACAATAATGAGATTAAGTTAAGATATATGATCTATCAGCCTGACCATATTGTAATTTTAGATCCTGCGCTTATCGAGCTTGTGGATGTTAGGTTTGGCCTGAAGAAAAATGGATGGATTATCATCAACAGTGATAATGATCCCCAAGATTTTAAACTATTTTCTGATTATCGCGTTGCAACCGTTGATGCCAACTCAATAGCTATAAAGTACCGCTTGGGTTCGAAAACCGCTCCGATTGTCAATACGGCTATACTGGGTGCCTTTTCAAAGGCAACAAGAACAGTCAATATCAACAGGGTTATTGAAAGTGTAAAAGAGTCTATTCCTGCAAAGAGAAAAGAAAATGCATCAGCCACATTAGAGGCCTATAAAAAAGTAAAGATCTCAAAAGGTTAAAAGTGAGTAAAAAATTAAAATTAGATAGAAGAAAAGATATTCCTCCTATAGCGATCTCTTTAGAATCAACCCTTTCGATAAAGACAGGGACGTGGAGGTATTTCAGCCCTCTTCATAAAAATAAGATTCCGCCTTGTAAACATGAATGTCCTATAAATCAGGATGTACAGGGATTTATTGAGCTTATTACCCAAGACAAGTTTGATAAGGCTCTTAAGCTTATCCGAAGGGATAATCCGTTTGCTGCCGTTACAGGAAGGGTTTGTTATCATCCCTGCCAGACCGTATGTAACAGAGAATATTTTGATGGGTATGTTTCTATTGCTGCCTTGGAAAGGGCGGCATCCGATTATGGTCTTTATACAGAGAAGAAAAAAGCTACCAGAAATAAAAAGAAAAAGGTTGCTATTCTAGGAGGAGGCCCATCAGGGCTAACGTGTGCCTATCATTTAAGGATGAGGGGGTATCAGACAACCGTTTTTGAAGAACTGTCGGTATTGGGCGGGATGCTTCGAATAGGTATACCGGATTATCGTCTTCCAAAGAATATCTTGGATAGAGAGATTTCTAAGATTGTCGATATGGGTGTTGAGGTAAAGACAAATACCAAAATAGGACGGGATATAGATATTCAAGAACTTGAAAACAGATACGACGCTATGTTTATTGCTACCGGTGCTCATTTAAACAGGAAATTAAATATCCTGGAAGAGAACCTAAACAGAGTAATTTCCGGTTTAAAGTTTCTAAAGGATATAAATCTTGGAAGGAAAGTCAGTCTCGGGGAAAAGGTTATCGTCATTGGAGGGGGAAATACAGCCTTTGATGCTGCTAGATTAGCATTAAGATTAGGTTCAAGAACTACAATCATATATAGAA
>DATKYB010000043.1 GCA_035528715.1 Nitrospinota bacterium
TTCTTGGGGCGGGTATGCTTTTTCGCGAAGAGCTCATCGTCGAAACCTACATTGACGGATCCGTGCAGGGCTTAGATGTCGGTGCTCCGGTCAAGTTTCGTGGTGTTAAGGTTGGAGAAGTCAAAGAAATTACCTTAGTAAGGATGGCATACAAAATCAGACAAACTGCATATCCCTACGTAGTGATTCGTTTCACCATTGATTGGGCTTTGATAGGAGTTGAGAAAGAGGAAAGAGAGGAGTTCGTAACTCGATTGAAGGTAGCAACAGAAGAGGTAGGCTTTCGGGTTCGGTTAGCCTCACAGGGGCTGACCGGAGTTGCTTATCTCGAAGCTGATTTCCTTGACCCGGAGCGCTTTCCGCCTCTGGAATTTGATTGGGAGCCAAAATATCCTGTTATTCCCTCTGCCCCGAGTACTTTAACAGCAATAAAAGAATCGATTGACAAGATTTCGATAAGTTTGGAAAAGGTTAATTTTGAAGAGCTTGCTGATGAGGTGAAAGGAACCTTAAATGCTATAGAGGAAAAAGTTGAAGACATTGATACTAAAGGGATAAGCGACGAAGCAGTCGGTCTGCTCGCAGAGGTCAGGAAGACTAATAAGCGCTTCAAAAAGATTCTGGATAAACCGGAAATAGACGATACCCTTTCTGACCTTAAAGAAACAATGGCCAATGCTAATGTGCTTACAGGTTCGCTCAGCAACAAATTACCTGAGACAGTTGCCGAGATAAGGAAGGCCATACGCAGGATTGATAATATGATCTCCAGCCAGCAGTATGATATTGAAGTGATGATTGAAAATCTCAGGCTGATTTCCAGTAACATCAGGGAGTTGACAGAAAACATCAAGAGATATCCTTCAGAGATTATTTTCGGAAAGCCACCAGCTCCCTCTAAGACAGGAGGAGGAGAATGATGAATAAGAAAAACATAGTCGGTCTTTTTGTTTGCCTGTCTGCTCTGCTTTTCCTATTTTTCGGATGTTTGCAGGGTGGTGATAGGGTCGCTGTTGAGAAGCGTTACTTTGCCATAGATGTTTCTCGGCCAGGAGAAGAGGTTTCTTCTTCAAAGAAAGGAGTAGTCCTGAGAGTGCAAAAATTCCGCGTTTCTGCCAGGTATCGAGGAAAAGGTCTCATATACCGAACGGATGAGGATAGCTACGAGTCAGACTTCTACAACGAATTTTTCGTACCCCCTGGTCCCATGATTGCTGAAAATGTTCATGACTGGCTGTCAAAGTCCGGCTTATTTCAAAATATTGTGAAATCCTCGAGCCGGGCTGAATCTACGTATGTTCTGGAAGGCGTTGTTTTGCCCATATACGGAGATTACCGGAACACGAAAGCCCCAAAGGCTGTCTTAGGGATAGAGTTCTTTGTTATTAACGATGCTTCCTCTCTTTCCGATATTGTTTTCCAAAAGCGATATCTTAAGAAGGTCCCCCTAAAAGAGAAGTCTCCTGATGGCTTGGTCAAAGGCTGGAACGAGGCCCTCAAACAAATCTTGGTAGACTTCGAAAAAGATTTGCAAGAGACCAATTTAAATGCTAAAATCTAGCAAATTCTAGTAGAGCAGTTTTCTCTTGTAATATTCATATAAGGAGACTTCTATGTGGAGACCAGCATTTTTTTTCGCCTTAATTCTTTTCTTATGTTTCTTGGTCTCAGATGCTCTCGCATTCCTTCCGCTTTGTCAGACTACAGATAGGCTGTGTGAGGTAAAGAAGGAGGCTTTGTTAAAAGGGCCTTTTTCCACGAAGGAGTATAAAGTAACAGAAATAATAAATACTGACCCTGAAAGGGACAATAGAAGCAAACAATTGACCAGAACATTTATTTGTCTGGAGGAAGGCTACATTTTAAAGAGCAGGGGAGAGGAATTAGAGAAAATCACTGCCCATAATGAAAAGAAACAGCTCAAAGCAATTGTTCAAGAATTTATGGAGCATCTCAAACAGATCCCTAATGTCAATACAGAGCATTATACCATCACTTCAATACAAGTTGGCGGAAAAGAAATCGGATGGATAATAAGGCACAATGAAGGTGTAGAAAAGATAGATTTATGGATATTTAAAAAAAAGATAATTTTTGCCACAAAGTTTAAATCGCTGGCAGAAGTTAGTGGAGATGCATCTATGGAGGATTAAGCTGCTTTACCTTTTTACTTCTCCTGGTAGAGTTCCTCGATGTTTTTTTTGACCTTTGTCATTTTTTTGTCCACCAAGTCTCGTGCCCCGCTATAGAGACTCATCGCAAGAAAGCCTGGGATTTCACGTAAAAGATCAATTCTTGACCTATCGAGGTGTAACAAGTAGAAACTAGAATCACCCTTTTCAGGGTTATTTACCGTCGCTGTGAGGCGAAGGGCAGCTTCAAAGTAGTGAGTCGCATAGAGCTGCTTTGAGGCGAGGATTGTTGCTCTCTTCGTTCCCCGCTTGTAAAACACAGTATGGTTTAAGCTTGTAATAGGACGATCAGCTTGCTCAAATTTTTCTTTCATCCAGTAGATGACGCTTTTGGCACCAGGCAGTTTGCTGTTTGGAAAGTCCTCAAGATATTTGTGAAGTTCAGGCAAAAAATTAAACAGATATGGCGATTCATTGAGAAGGTCATAAAACTGTTCAGCTATTCTGACTGGATTTTTCTTATCTTGATATTCTGCTAAGGCTTTGTTGCCGCCTTTCAGATATGCCTGGATATACTCTACCATTTTCTGTCGAGCGAGTCTGTTTGCCTGATCAAGAAAATCGGGTGCATTCTTGTCGAGTTTGTGGAATGTTTCGATGCCCTTAGCAGTCATTTTGACATTACAGCTTCCGACTTTACATTTCATGAGATCATTTATATCACTTTTTGGCATGATAAAGTTATTAACATCGCCTCTTTCTGGAGGGTTGCTAAACTCTCCCTTTTCATATGCTGCCGCAGTCTCGATGTTCACCCCCTCCTCCTCGTAATGCTCAAGAAAAAATTTTCTGGGAACATCGATTCTTGAAATGCTGAAGATTGCGAGCTCGTGCCCTATATCAGTATCCAAAAGTTTTGTGACGACATAGCCGTCCTTTACATCTTGAAGCTCTTTCTCGGAAAAGCCCATCTCATCCTCCAGAAACTGGTAAAGCCTGCTTTGCTTTTCCTGTGCTTGGGCTATGAAAAGGTCAGTTCCTAAAAAGGTGGTGAGGCATAAAAAGGCGAGCGATACCCATACGATACGTAGCTTAGGTAAGATGAAAAAATTCTTTTTTGTTAGTAACATAGCAAAATCCTTTTCGAGAGAGTTACCCTCAATTTAACAATCGTAGATACCGTAAAATTTGGACGAACTGTCTTTTATCAAAACAATAGGGTTTAGTCAATAGTTTTTTAGTTTATCATTTAGACTGAAAAAAGCAGATATTAGCTAAGTCTCAGTAAAAAAAATTAATAAAACCCTTTTTAAGAAGGGGAGACTTTGGTATGAAGGAAAAATGATACGTTCATCTTGAAAAAAAGGGAAAAAGCGAAGGGTTTTCTTGACAAATACTCAAAAAAGTTATTAAATTAAAAACTTCCATAACTTATGAATTTTTTGATGTTTTGATGAGCGAAAAAGGAAGTTCTTTATGATTGAAGAGAAAAGCCACTTTTCTATCCTAGTCGGTATACTTCTTCTGTTTGGACTCTACCTGACCAGCCTCAAGAGTTACCTCCTTTTTCACAGTCTCGCTGAGATATTCGGCATTGCTGTTGCCTGTGGCATTTTTATGATTGCCTGGAACTCCCGTCGCTTTCTCGATAACAACTATCTCCTTTTCATCGGCATTGCTTATCTGTTTATTGCTGCCCTAGACTTCATTCATCTCCTTGCCTACAAAGGCATGGGCGTATTTGCGAGTTATAACGCAAATTTGTCTACTCAACTTTGGATTGCTGCGAGGTATCTGGAAAGCCTCTCCCTTCTTATTGCTTCTTTTTTTATTGGCAGAAGGCTTAGAGTGAATGTTGTGCTCCTGGGCTATACATTGGTCTTTATCCTTCTCATTTGGTCCATTTTTTCGGAAATTTTTCCTGTCTGTTTTGTTGAAGGGGTGGGATTGACTCTTTTTAAAAAAATCAATGAGTATGTTATCTCTCTCATCCTATATGGCTCCATTGCTATGTTATTTAAAAAGCGTCATGATTTTGATAAAGGCATATTACGTTTACTGATTACATCCATCATCTTAACCATTGTTTCGGAACTCGCTTTTACCTTTTACGTTAGTGTCTATGGGCTTTCTAATTTTTTAGGCCACTACTTTAAAATTCTCTCCTTTTATCTCATATACAAAGCCATTATCGAGACAGGCCTCAAAAGGCCTTATTCCCTCCTTTTTAGAAACCTAAAACAAAGAGAGGAAGAGCTGCAGGAAGCCAAAGGTGATCTGGAGATCAAGGTCAAGGAACGTACAAAAGAACTTCATGAAAATATGGAGAGACTGGTCGAGAGCGAGGAAAAATTACATATGCTCACGCGGAAACTTCTTACCACTCAAGAAGAAGAGCGTCGCCGTTTAGCAAGAGAACTTCACGACGACCTGACTCAACAACTTGCAGTTTTGGCCATTGATATTGGAAAGCTTGAGGTGGAGAGCGGATCCACATCAGATTCAATTCATGATAAACTGCAAAAAGTTAAGGAAAAGTTAATAAAGCTATCAGCCGATATCCATGCAATTTCTCGCCAGCTCCACCCTTCGATTATAGATGATCTGGGGTTGGTCGAAGCAGTCGAATCGGAATGCAACAGTTTTACTAAACGAGAAGGGATTACAGTTAACTATAAGTCAAATGGTATCCCTAAAAATCTTCCCAAGGATATTGCTATATGTATCTATCGTATTCTCCAGGCCTCTCTGAGGAATATCTCCAAACATGCTCAAGCAGACAAAGTTGATGTTTCATTGATTGGCGAGAACAACACAATCTCTCTTACGGTTAGAGATTATGGTATTGGATTTGACCCCGACAATATAAAAAAAGGCAAAGGCTTGGGCCTTTCCAGCATGAAAGAGAGGGCTCATTTAATTCAGGGTGATTTATCAATACAATCTCGTTTGGGAGAGGGTACGGTGATAAAAGTCCGTGTACCATTATCAGGAAGGAGTGTATTATGATGAAGAAACGCATGTTGTTAGCTGATGATCACAAAATCGTCCTCGAAGGCTTACGGAGCTTGCTGGAACCCGAGTATGAAATCGTGGGAGCTGTGGAGGACGGTCGTGAGCTCTTGGCTAAAGCAAAAGAACTGCGTCCCGATGTAATCATTGCGGATATTTCAATGCCAAAGCTTAATGGTATTGAGGCTGTCAGTCAGATCAAAAAGACTGATTCACAAATTAAAGTTATTTTTCTGACAATGCATCCAGACGTGACCTATGCAAAGCGAGCATTTGAGGCTGGGGCATCAGGCTATGTTTTAAAGCATTCAGCGTCTACTGAACTTATCACAGCTATTGAGGAAGCGCTCAAGGGACGAACCTATGTGACACCGATGATTGCCGGGGAACTCATGCAGTTTTATAAAAAAGAGACTTACATAAAGGATGACATCACTAAAAAGCTGACACCCAGGCAGCGGGAGGTTTTGCAGCTTTTAGCTGAGGGTCATTCAGCTAAAGAAATTGCCTCAATTTTAAACATCTCTACGAGAACGGTGGAATTCCACAAGTACCGAATGATGGAAGAGCTCAACATCAATACAACTGCAGAGTTGGTGCAGTATGCCATCAAACAAGGTATTGTTACGATTTAAATAAGCCAAACCCCGTATTTTATTTCACAAAAACTGGTAATTTTCCTAGTTGTTCTCAACATCTTTCCTATCTACTATATCTTTATAACCAAATCAATTATTTGTGAGAGAATATCGTGAAGAAAAGAAAAGTCATTCTCGCTGATAGCCACCAAAACATGCTCGAAGGAATTCGAGGTTTGCTTGAAATTATGTTCGATACAGTTGTGATGGTCGCTGATGAAAATTCCATGTTTGAGGCCATTGAAAATATCAAGCCTGACCTTATGGTTGTTGACCTTTCTTTACCGGTTTCTGGTGAATCCAATATTGTCGTTAAAATAAAGAGTTGCTATCCTGATCTTAAATTTATTGTTCTCAGTGTCCATGATGAGTCGGCAATTGCCAAAGAGATGATATCTTCAGGTGCTTCAGGTTTTGTGCTGAAGCGCTCAATAGCTTTTGACCTGATACCAGCAATCAAAAAAATCATGCAGGGACAAACCTATATTTCCCCTTCAGTGAAATCTCATTCCTAAAGAAATCGTTAATGTTGACAAGGGTAAAGCTAATACGGTATATATTTCTATTAATATTTCATTGACGAAAGTATTCTAAAATAAAAAGGCTGGTGGAAATGACAGCTTCGTCAAAAAAAGATAAGAAATCTCTTAACGAAGAATCGTATCATGATATTGCAACCGCCTACAATCCAGAGCCGGATTTTACAAAGCCCCTTTTTAAGATTCCACCGAAGGCGCGCAAAAAGATGCTGGCGCGGCTGACTTTTCTCTATGGGAAAAGAAAAGCAAAGGCCTGGATGCCTGAGCTGGAACGTATCCTTAAAGTACATTATGCCCATAAGCCAGAGAAATTGATTGAAAAAGAAAAGGATTATGACCCTAAGGAGCTGTTTACGGAAAGGGATCTCGTTCTCATTACCTACGGCGATATTATAAAGAGTAGAAAGTATGCCGGCCTTACCACATTACATAAATTTGTTAAGAAATACAACCGGGGTGCCGTTAATACCCTCCATATCCTTCCCTTCTTCCCCTATTCCTCAGATAGGGGGTTTGCCGTTGTCGACTATAACCAGGTAGACCCGAACCTGGGGACCTGGCAGGATATCTTGGAGATGGATAGGGATTATAAGCTCATGTTTGACGCTGTTCTCAACCACTGTTCCTCCAGGAGTGATATGTTTAAGGAATTCTTAAACGGCAATCCGGCGTTTAAAGATTTTTTTATTGCCTATAAGTCCCCTCATGACCTGACTCCTGAGCAGAGAAGCAAAATCTTTCGCCCCCGAACATCGGACATCCTCACAAGATTCGAGACGATAAATGGTCCGAAGTATGTCTGGACCACATTCTCTGAGGATCAGGTCGACCTCAATTTCAGGAATCCAGCAGTCCTGATGGCAATTCTTGAAGGACTTCTTTTTTATATACGTTATGGAGCCAATCTTCTTCGTATGGACGCAGTGACCTATATATGGGCGGAACCGGGAACTGAGTCCGTGCATCTGCCACAAACCCATGAGATTGTTAAGCTTATTCGTGACGTGATAGATACGGTTGCACCAGGTATAGCCATCATCACAGAGACAAATGTTCCTCACAGGCTGAATGTTTCCTATTTTGGTAATGGCTATGATGAGGCGCACATGGTCTACAACTTTGCCCTGCCTCCCCTTGTCCTCTATACATTCTACAGAGAAGATGCCACAGCCCTCTCGAAATGGGCAAGTGAGCTCAAACCCCCCTCTAAGATTGCCACGTTCTTCAATATGCTGGACACCCACGATGGAATCGGACTCATGGGGGTCAAGGGAATCCTTTCTAAGGAGGATATCGATTTTATGATTAAAAAGGCCAAGGAGTGCGGTGCCTTAATCAATTATAAGATGAAGAAAGACCGAACCCATGAACCGTATGAAATCAACTCAACCTGGTGGAGCGCAATCAACGATTATAAAAGTAATGAAGATATTGATCTTCAGATCAAGCGCGCTCTTGCCTCAAGGATCATTTCCCTTGTGATTCAGGGTGTGCCGGGCCTGTATATTCATGGTATACTTGGGACCCCCAATGATCATAAACTCGTCAAGAAGACAGGAGTAAACCGCGATATCAACCGGGGGGTGATTGACCCTAAGGCCATTGAAAAGGAGCTGCAAGACCCCAAATCCAAGTTCTCTCGCATACGAAGACTCGCCAGCGATGTCTATCTCAAACGCACAAGAGAGCGCGCCTTTCATCCTCACGGCAGGCAAAAGGTCTTGATGGTATCTCCAAGTGTATTTACGGTTTTCAGAACATCACCCGAAGGCGACCAACACATCTTAGCCATGACCAATGTAACCAGCAAGACCTGCCAGATAGACATCCCCCTTTTCCGACTTAATATAAAAGAAAAGCGCTGGTTTGACCTTGTAGGGGAAAAAGAGTGGAAGGCCGAAAATAACAAATTATCTATTACCTTGAAGCCTTACGATATCATCTGTCTCAAGCCCCTGACAGAGGTAAAAAAGGGGTACTAAGCCATAACTTCGAAAAAGTTCGGAGTTTTTTAAAAGGAGAGTATCATGGCAAACAATCTCTTTATTACTGCCACTGAGGCCAGAAGTGGAAAATCGGTCATATGCCTGGGTATAATGGAGATGCTTCTGCGCAAGGTCGACAGGGTCGGCTTTTTCCGTCCACTTATTGAGGGGGAAAAGAATCAAAAAGGCCTTGATCATGATATCAATCTTATTTCATCACGTTTTAAACTAGGGATTCCCTATGAGAAGATGTATGGCTATACCAAAGCAGAGGCTGAGGATCTTATTTCTCATGGAAGGAAAGAGGAGGTTCTCGAAGGAATCATAAAGAAATATGACCAGCTGGAGGAGATATGCGATTTTATCTTATGTCTGGGTACTGACTTTGCCAGCTCCTCAGCTGCCTTTGAATTCGATATTAATGCTGAGATCAGCAAGAACCTCAGATGCCCGGTTTTACTCGTGGCTAATGCCTATCAAAAGAGCAAGGAAGACACACTGCGCTCCATTGAGATGGCCCTTGAATCCCTGGAAGAAAAGGGATGTCTCACAATTGCCACAATCGTTAACCGCACAGACACAAAAGAAGAAAAGGCCATTATTAATTTTCTGAAAGATAAGGAATTAACCAGAGAACAGTTGATCTTTACCATACCGGATGAGCCGTTTCTCGATAGCCCCACAATAGGCGAGATTGCCGATATTCTCAATGCTGAGATCCTTCGTGGAGAAAAAGAGCTGAACCGCCATGCGTATTGCTTTTCCGTGGCAGCTATGCAGTTGCCCAACCTTTTACCGAGGATAGAGAGGGGTTCGCTTGTCATTACACCCGGGGACAGGGCGGATGTCATTGTTGGCTGCCTGGCAGCAGTTTCATCCAGAGCCATGGAGAATATTGCAGGGATTGTTTTAACAGGCGGCTTGAAACCGGAGGAAGCGATATGGAAAATTATCAAAGATATTGCAAAAAATGTCCCCATTCTCAGTACCAAGCAAAACACCTTTCCCACTGCCAGGATTGTTGATAATATCCATTCTAAAATATCGCCGGATGATGAGCGCAAAATAACCCAGGCCCTGGCGATTTTTGAAAAGAACATTGATGTAGAAAGGCTTGGAGAAAAAATCATTACCACCAAGACCTCCACAGTAACCCCCATGATGTTCGAATACGATCTCCTGCAAAAGGCAAGAACAAACAAGCAGCATATTGTCTTACCCGAGGGAGAGGAGGAAAGGATACTGCGCGCCGCTGAAATACTACTCAGTCGAGAGATTGTGGATATCACCCTTCTTGGAAATGAAGAGCAGATAAAAGAGAAGATTGCACATCTGGGGCTCCAATTGGAAAACGCTCAGATCATTGACCCTACAAGGTCCGATTTTTTTGATGATTATGTCAAGACCTATTATGAATTGAGAAAACACAAAGGTATCACCGAGGACAATGCTCATGATAGTATGTTGAGTGTAATCTATTTTGGAACCATGATGGTCTATAAGGGACATGCTGATGGCATGGTCTCCGGCTCGGCTCACAGCACGGCTGCCACAGTTCGCCCGGCCCTTGAGATCATCAAGACCAAGCCCGGTTTTTCCATTGTCTCGAGTGTATTCTTTATGTGTCTGGAGGACAGGGTACTTGTTTACGGGGACTGTGCTGTGAATCCCAAACCAGATGCAAAGCAGTTGGCTGAAATTGCTCTCAGCTCGGCACAGACCGCAAAGACCTTTGGCATTGAGCCTTATGTGGCCATGCTCTCCTATTCAACAGGGGAATCAGGTACGGGAGAGGATGTGGACAAGGTCCGGGAAGCCACAAAAATCGCTAAAGAGATGGCGGCAAAAACTTATCCTGACCTGAAGATTGAGGGGCCTATACAGTATGATGCTGCGGTTGACCCTTCCGTAGCCAAAACAAAGCTCCCAGACAGCGACGTCGCAGGGAAAGCAACCGTATTTATCTTTCCTGATCTGAACACAGGAAACAACACATATAAGGCAGTTCAAAGGTCAGCCAAGGCCCTGGCCATTGGCCCTGTGCTTCAGGGGCTCAAACACCCTGTAAATGATTTGAGCCGTGGGTGTACGATTCCGGATATCGTCAATACCGTAGCGATTACGGCAATTCAAGCACAATCTGAAAAGGAATCTTTATGAAAATACTCGTCATCAATTCTGGAAGTTCTTCTATTAAGTATGAGCTGTTCGATATGACGCATCATAAGGTAATGGCTTCAGGCATAGCCGAAAAGATCGGTGAAGAGACAGGTATTCTTACCCACAAGATAATCCTAGAAAATGGCGAAGCTGTAAAGAAGGTTAAAGAGGGTAGGATTAAAGATCACCAAGAGGGACTGAACAGGATTGTAGACCTTTTGTTAAACAAAGAACACGGTGTCATTAAAGATAAATCGGAAATTTCAGCTGTGGGCCACCGCGTGGTTCATGGGGGGGAGACCTTTCACTCGACAACAATTATCGATGATAAGGTTATTGCAGCCATTAAAGAGAATATCCCCCTGGCTCCTCTGCACAATCCTCCCAATTTGGAAGGAATTGAGGTCGCCAGAGAAATTTTTCCAGATTCGCCGCAGGTAGCTGTGTTTGATACTGCCTTTCATCAAACCATTCCCAAAAGGGCTTTTCTCTATGCCATTCCTTATGAGTTGTATAAAAGGGACCATGTGCGCCGATACGGTTTTCACGGGACATCTCATGCGTATGTTGCTGAAAAGGCAGCCGAGTATCTGGGCAGGCCCTTGAATGAACTGGGTATCATCACGATTCATCTGGGAAACGGCGCAAGCATGGCAGCAGTAAAGAACGGTAAGTGCATCGATACAAGCATGGGAATGACACCCCTCGCAGGACTCATTATGGGAACCCGCTCGGGTGACATCGACCCTGCAATCCCTTTCTTCATGGCAGACCATCTGGGTATGTCTCTCAAGGATATTGATAAAATTCTCAACAAAGACAGCGGGCTTAAGGGAATTTGCGGAACAAATGACATGCGTGAGGTGATAGAGAAAAAGAATGCAGGTGATGAGAGGGCAAAAATTGCTCTGGATGTTTACACCTACCGAATAAAAAAATATATCGGTGCTTATCTTGCAGCCCTGGAATGCCTTGATTGTATAGTTTTTACAGCAGGCATAGGAGAAAACTCTTCTGATATCCGCGAACTCTCCTGCCAGGGATTAGAGAAAATGGGAATCAAGATTGACCTGGAAAGAAACAAGAAAGCCGGAAAAGAGATTAGAGAAATCAACACCTCAGATAGTAATGTTAAAATCCTTGTTGTTCCGACAAATGAGGAGCTGAAGATTGCACAGGAGACAAAGAGGGTTATTGAAAATACCAAGTGAGCTTGGATTAACAAAATTTTCATAGCGATTATGAGTTTGGTAATGTATAATTTAGATTCTCGCAAAGGGGGTGTGGAGATTGTCAGGTGAAAAAAAATTTCTCGTTAATGTGGGAATGAAGGATCTGCCCTTTCCCATTAAGGTAGTATCCAAGGCTGAACCAGAGGGCCAAGCCACAGTTGCCAATATCTCTATTGATGCCCGCATCATGCAGGAATTCGAAGCGCACTGGATTGATAAGTTTATTCAGATTGTTCACAAACATCACGACCGCATAGGAACAAAGACCCTCAGAGAGAACATCCTCGATTACATAGAAGCGCTGAAAGCCAAGAATGTGAGAATAGATTTTGACTATCCCTTTTTCATCGAAAAAACGACTCCCGTATCCAAGGAAAAGTGCCTTGTGAAATATCAGTGTACCTATTCTGCAAGGACATCGGCTATAGAAGAGGTACCCAAAATCATATTTAAGATGAACATCCCCTGCATAACTACATATCCTGCTTCGGGCATAGAAACCGAGGGGGGATTATTCGGCCAGCTGAGCATTTTGACCATGGAGGTTGAGTCCAGGGATGATATCTATCCGGAAGACCTGGTCAGTTTGGTAGACAAGCATTCACTATCCCCTGTCTATTCCTTTTTAACCAAAGAAGACCAGCTTTCCATTATCCACAAGGTCCATTCAGAAAAGAAAACCAGCGTGGTGGTCATAGACCATATAAAAAACGAGCTTGCCCATAACCGTAATATTGACTGGTATGCGGTAAGGGCTTCCAATTATGGAATGCTCCATTCCTACAGCACATTTATAGGAACCGAAAAAAGCAGTTGGATTCCTTTCAGCGGGTATGAAGAATAGTTATAGTATCCTTATCTGAACTTTCTTTAAGACTGCATAATGGAGTTTTTTGATATGCTAAACAGAGCAAACCTGACTGAAACAAAGGCCTGGAAGAGGCTTAGGGAGCATTTCAGAAAGACAAAAAAGATCCATATGAAGACCCTCTTTGCAGAGGATCCCGATAGATTTAAAAAATTTTCCATTCGGTTCAATAACATACTTATCGATTATTCCAAAAATATCATAACAGAGAAAACATTAAGCCTCTTAATCAAATTAGCTGAAGAGATTGACCTGAAAGATGCTATTGAAAAGATGTTTACAGGCGATAAAATCAATGAGACGGAAAACAGGGCTGTTCTCCACACAGCCTTAAGAAACAGGGAGGACACACCTGTTTATGTTGATGGTAAGGACGTCATGCCAGAGGTCAATGCGGTTTTAGAAAAAATGAAAGAATTTTCGTCCAAGGTCATTTCAGGAAAATGGAAGGGTTTTACACATAAAAAGATCAGAGATATCGTCAATATTGGGATTGGTGGGTCGGATTTGGGTCCGGTGATGGTTACTGAATGTCTCAAGCCCTATGCAAAAAAAGGCTTATCGGTTCATTTTGTTTCGAATGTTGACGGAACCCATATTGCAGAGACCCTGAAAAAATTAAACCCGGAGACCACTCTGTTCATGATTGCTTCAAAAACCTTTACGACTCAGGAAACCATGACTAATGCCTTTTCCGCAAGGGATTGGTTTTTGGAATATGCAAAAGATAAAAAACATATTTCAAAACACTTTGTGGCGATTTCTACAAATAAGGAAAAGGTCGAGGAGTTTGGCATTGATAGAAATAACATGTTTGTGTTCTGGGACTGGGTCGGGGGACGCTATTCTCTCTGGTCGGCAATCGGCCTATCCGTAGCTTGTTATATCGGATTTGAAAATTTTACTGATTTATTACAAGGCGCATTTGAAATGGATAAGCATTTCAGAGATGCTCCTTTTGAAAAAAATATCCCTGTAATCTTGGGATTAATTGGAATCTGGTACAACAACTTCTTTGGTGCTCAAACAGAGGTCATTTTGCCCTATGACCAATACATGCATCGATTCCCGGCATACTTTCAGCAGGGGAATATGGAAAGCAATGGAAAGTCTGTTGATAGAAGTGGCGAAAAAGTAAATTATGAGACAGGCCCGATTATCTGGGGAGAACCGGGAACCAACGGCCAGCATGCCTTTTATCAGCTCATTCATCAGGGGACAAAACTGATTCCAGCAGACTTTCTGGCTCCGGCAATCAGCCACAATCCGATCGGTGAACATCATAATATACTGTTATCAAACTTTTTCGCGCAGACAGAAGCCCTCCTCAACGGAAAAACCAAAGAAGAGGTTATCAAAGAGCTGAAAAAAGAGGGGAAAAGCGGTGATGAGATTCAAAAATTATATCCTTATAAGATTTTTGAAGGGAACAGACCAACAAATTCAATCCTGTTTAAGAAATTGACTCCAAGAATTTTGGGAAGTTTAATTGCCATGTATGAGCATAAGATTTTCGTCCAGGGGGTTATCTGGAATATCTTCAGCTTTGACCAGTGGGGAGTGGAACTCGGTAAACAACTGGCAAAGAAGATATTGCCAGAATTAAAGGATAACAAACCAATTAGTTCCCACGATTCTTCTACAAATGGACTCATCAATGCTTTTAAAGAGATGAGATCATAGAGAAATTAAAGGGTAATATGAAATCTGTTTAGTCGCATTCTATAGTTAATCTTAGACATAGAAGACAAGATTGATGAAAGAAATCTGCATTCTGAAAAATCCGATTCAGTATTATGCATGGGGTTCCCATACGGCGATCTCCGAACTCCTAGGTAACCCGACCCCTTCAGAGAAGCCAGAGGCAGAACTCTGGATGGGTGCCCACCCAATTGCACCTTCTGAGGTTCTGGTTGATGGTAAATGGAAGCCTTTGCCAGAATTGATAGATAATTTGCCTGTAGACATACTCGGGAAGCGGGTTGCGGAAAAGTTTTCCGGCAAGCTCCCTTTTCTATTTAAGGTTCTTGCAGCGGCAAAGCCCCTTTCTATCCAGGCCCATCCCAGCTTTGATCAAGCCAAAGAGGGATTCGCACGAGAAAATAGACTCGGAATTCCGATGACAGCGCCAAATCGAAATTATAAAGACAACAATCACAAGCCGGAAATCATCTGTGCATTAACTGCTTTCTGGACACTCAATGGCTTTCGAAAAATAGACAAAATCGTTTATCTGCTCAAGGAAATCAATCCTTCTGGACTTTTAGAGGAAATAAAGGAGCTAGAGAAAAATCTGGATTCTAATGGTCTGAAGAATTTTTTCAGCACCATCATGACAATGGATGAGAAAAGAAAGAAGCATATTGTGGAAGAGGCTATCGGATTTGCTGAAAGGCGTTTTGATGAGAATCCTGTTTTTGAGTGGATGCTGAAACTCAACGCCGAGTATCCTGGTGACATTGGTATCCTGAGCCCTGTTCTTTTAAACCTCGTCAAACTGGAGCCGGGTCAGGCCATGTTTTTGCATTCAGGCCAGCTGCATACCTATCTGGAAGGAGTGGGGATAGAACTCATGGCTAACTCCGATAATGTCCTGAGGGGCGGTCTCACTCCCAAGCATATCGACGTCGCAGAGCTTCTGAGAATCCTGCATTTTAACGAGAAGGAAATAGAAATCCTTGAGACTAAAGATAAAACGGATGGCGAACGCAAATATGCATCGAACGCAGAGGAATTTCGTCTATCAATCATTGCAGTTAATACAAGCACATCTTACATAAGCCCAGAGGACAGAAGTGTCGAAATCATGATATGTATGAGTGGTAAAGCAACTCTTAAGAATTTAGAAAATGATAAAGTTTTGGAACTTAGGAGAGGGGTGTCTGCTCTGGTTCCGGCAGGTGTTCATCAGTATTCCATCGAAGGTGAAGCAATTCTGTACAAAGCCTCAGTGCCGTAATTGTTTTTTTGGCTCGTGATTTGAGTTTTCACATCATTTAAAAAGATCAAGCCACAGAAGAAAATGTTTCGTTGATGATTGCCTGTGCTTCTTCCTTAATCCTCTCAAGATGCTCTTTTCCCTTAAAGCTTTCTGCATAAATTTTGTAGATATCCTCTGTTCCAGATGGGCGGGCTGCAAACCAGCCATTTTCTGTAACAACCTTCAATCCTCCGATGGGAGCATTGTTCCCAGGCGCTTTGGTGAGTTTGGCAGTGATGGGTTCTCCGGCGAGTTCTTTTGCTGAAACGGCTTCTGGAGATAGTTCTTTAAGGACTGACTTCTGCTCAGGCGTGGCAGGAGCATCAATACGCTCATAAACAGGGCTTCCAAATTTTTCTTCTAACTCTTTATACAGCTCTGCCGGATCCTTGTTAGTCTTAGCAGTTATTTCAGCTGCAAGGAGATCCATGATGATTCCGTCCTTGTCCGTTGTCCAGACCGTGCCATCTTTTTTTAGAAAAGAAGCCCCGGCGCTCTCCTCTCCGCCAAAACCGTAAGAGCCGTCAATAAGTCCATCAACAAACCATTTAAATCCAACAGGGACCTCAGAAAGCTTTCTCTTGAGATAAGCGGCAACCCTGTCGATCATGGAACTAGATACCAGAGTTTTTCCAACTGCTGCGTCGCTTCTCCAACCTGGTCTGTTCTGAAAGAGGTACCAGACGGCCACTGAGAGGTAGTGATTCGGATTTAAAAGCCCCGCACTTTTGGTGACAATGCCGTGGCGGTCCGTGTCTGTATCATTACCAAAGGCGATATCAAATTTATCCTTCAGCTTGATCAAACCTGCCATGGCATAGGGCGAGGAGCAATCCATACGGATTTGGCCGTCTTTGTCCACAGTCATAAAGGAGAAGGTTGGGTCAACAGTTCCATTCACAACCTCTATCGATAGTCCGTATTTTTTAGCGATGGGTTCCCAGAAGTGTATGGAAGAACCGCCGAGCGGATCAACACCGATCTTAATACCTCCTTTGGCAATGGCTTCCGTATCAATAACATTCTTAAGATCTTCAACATACGGCGAAATGAAATCATACTCATGTGTAGTATCTGCCTTTATGGCCTTTTCAAAGGGTATTCGTTTTACGTCTTTAAGTCTCTTGTTTAGAATTTCGTTGGCTCTGTCTTCAATGATCTTGGTTGTTTCTGTGTCAGCCGGGCCCCCATCAGGAGGATTGTATTTGAATCCGCCGTCATGAGGCGGGTTATGTGAAGGAGTAATCACCACCCCATCTGCAATCCCCTTTTTTTTGTTTCGATTGTAACTCAGAATAGCGTGCGAGATAACCGGTGTGGGTGTGTAACCAAGCCCCTTTTGAATCATAACCGTGATAGCATTTGCAGCGAATACTTCAAGTGCGCTTTTAAGCGCTGGTTCGGAAAGAGCATGAGTATCCATGCCCATGAACAGAGGCCCTGCTATTCCTTTAAATTTTCTATAGTCACAGATGGCTTGAGTGATAGCCAAAATATGGTCTTCATTAAAGCTGCTTTTAAGTGAAGACCCTCTATGGCCCGAAGTGCCAAACGAAACCCTCTGACTTGTTTCAGAAACATCAGGTTTAAGGGTATAATAGGAAGAGATAAGCTTGGGAACATTGATAAGTATTGATTTCGGCGCAGGTTTTCCGGCAAGTTCGTGTAAGGCCATTTTTTCTCCTCTAAAAGCAATTAGAGCATTTCTCTTGGCTGGCCCGTTGATTCAAGGACAGAACTCCAAAGCCTTCCATTTGGGTCAATCTTCTTTCGCTCAGACACAGCCATAGGAATCGGCACATGTGTGAATTCGTTCTTCCAGTAGCCCACGACCATATTTGTTCTTCCGGTCATTCCCGCATGCGCAGCATTGTGACCGAGAAGCAGACAGAATACAGAATCATAGGGGGTCGCAGGCATACTCCGTATGGTGTAGCTCGGGTCAATATATTTAAGATTTGCTTCTATCCCTTCTTTTTTGAAATATTCTTTAATCTTGTCTCTTAAGTAAAGGCCGATATCTCCAAAACGGACATTGCCGGATGCATCTCGCTCCTGCGTTTTCTCTAAAAGGTCCTGTCCGGCTCCCTCTCCTACAACAATCACGGCATGCTGTCTACTTTCCAGTCTTTCTCTCAGTGCCTTGAGAAAGGCCTCAAGAGAAAAGCGGACTTCGGGAATAAGACAGAAGTTGATCTCATTATTGGCGAGTGTGGCAAATGCTGCAATGAATCCCGATTCTCTGCCCATTAGCTTCACAAGGCCAATACCATTTCTTGCTCCCTCGGCTTCCACATGAGCAGAGTAGCTTGCTGTTGTCGATTCTGAGACTGCTGTAACAAAGCCGAAAGATTGCTGCACATGAGAGATATCGTTGTCTATGGTTTTTGGAATTCCGATCACAGAAATCTTCAAACCGCGTTGCTCGATTTCCTTGGAAATAGCCTGAGCTCCACGCAGCGTCCCGTCTCCACCTATTGTAAAAAGGATACCAATATTCATCCGCTCTAAGGTATCGACCATTTCAGAGACATCTTGAGGTCCGCGCGATGAACCTAAGATTGTCCCTCCTTTTTGATGAATGTCGCTGACATTTTCTGGTAAAAGCTCAAGAGGAACATGGCAGTGTTTAGGCGAGAGTCCCTCATAGCCATAACGAAAACCATAGATTGTTTTCACACCGTAATGATGGTAGAGGCTTAAGACAATGGCCCGGATTACATCGTTCAAACCAGGGCATATGCCCCCGCAGGTTACGATTCCGCATTTTAGTTTTGTTGGATCAAAGTAGATTTTTTCTCTCGGTCCAGCCATCTCAAAACTCGGTAGCTTTTTACCGGCTTTTATATGCTTTTCAATCTCTTTTGTACTTGAATGATAGAGCACATGTTCTTCATCGTTTATAAAATTCACAGCAGTCATAGGTGAGGAGATACGGCACTCACCCAGTTTCGAAATCGTAAAATCAAGCTCGCTCTCTTTCATAAAAAACCCTTTCTAATAATTTCTAATTTTTAATGTATATTAAAGAGACGATCCTTATGTCAAGCACGGGATTAATTAATTTTGTCATGAGATCAGCTCTAAAGCAGCTATTCAGTAATTAAATTGATTTCCATTAACCGAGCTTGCTGGCAGCCTCTCTTAGAATATCAGCACTTTTTTTGAGTGCTGTTTGTTCTTCGTTAGAGAGTGTTGGACGAAGTGTTCTTACTATGCCTTCTTTACCCACCACACGCGGGAGAGAAAGGCTTATTCCTTCAAGTCCCTCAATATCCTCGCTGCGGATTGAAAGCGTGAGAACCGCACCTTCATCTTCACGGATAGCTCGGGCAATTCGAGCAAGACCTGCTCCAATTCCATAGTAGGTTGCCCCTTTTCCTTCGATGATTCTATAAGCTGATCTTCGCACCTCATTATCTATGAAAGATTTAACCTCTTCGTTAATAGGACAACCGCTTTGCTCTGCAAAGTCAAAGATAGATACACCGCTCACGTCGGCACCGGACCAGACCAATACTTCTGAATCCCCATGCTCTCCCATAACATAGGCATGAACAGAGCTCGGCGATACACCAAGATGCTTTCCAAGGAGAGCACGGAAGCGAGCTGTATCAAGAATTGTTCCTGATCCAATGACGCGGGAAGAGGGAAGGCCGGAGATTCTTGCAACAACCTCAGTCATTATGTCTACAGGGTTAGAGGCAATAAGGAGTATCGTTTCAGGTTCGTATTTCAGAACCTGCGGGACAACCTTTTTAAAAATTTGAACATTGCGTTCCAGAAGCTGGAGGCGTGTTTCTCCTTCACGTTGAGCCACGCCGCAAGAAAGGACTACAAGATCAGCTCCTTTGAGATGAGGGTAGTCTCCTGCAGCGATCCGTAAAGATTTGGCAAAAGTGCTGGCGTGAAGGATATCCTCTGCGTGAGCCTGGGCCAGTTTTTGGTTGAGGTCGATGAGCAAAAGTTCGTTTACCACTCCCTTTAGAACCATAGCATAAGCAGCTGTACTGCCAACGAATCCGCATCCTACAATACCAACCTTCATGTTTTTTCCTTTATTATAGCAATCTTAGTCATTCAATATAATTTATAGAAATAAAAAAGTTGGATGTCAACTTTAAATTGTATCCATCTTTTTGTAATTGAAGGCTTTTTTAAACGTCAAAGGGGAAGGTAAAGGCATAAACTACTTATTTGTTTGACATAATTCCCTAAATCAGTAATATTTTATTAATAAAATAAACTTGTTCACTCTATGAGAATCTATTGATAAGGAGAGCAAAATGGCAATTAGTTATAAGGATCTCGGTCTTGTTAATACAAAAGAGATGTTTGGAAAAGCAATGAAGGGTGGATATGCGATTCCAGCATACAATTTCAACAACATGGAACAATTGCAAGCCATTATTCAGGCATGTGTGGAGACAGAATCACCTGTTATCCTTCAGGTATCCTCTGGAGCAAGAAAATATGCCAATCAGACTATACTTCGCTATATGGCAGAAGGCGCTGTTCAGTATGCAAAAGAGCTTGGAAGAGAGATTCCTATTGCACTCCATCTTGATCATGGAGATACTTTCGAACTTGCAAAAAGCTGTGTGGATATGGGATTTTCATCAGTCATGATCGATGGCTCACATCATCCTTATGACAAAAACGTGGAGCTGACAAAAAAGGTTGTCGACTACTGTGACCAATACGACGTTACTGTTGAAGGTGAGCTCGGTGTCTTAGCTGGTGTTGAAGACGAGGTATCTGCAGAGAAATCAACATATACAAAGCCAGAGGAAGTAGAAGACTTTACAAAAAAAACAGGTGTTGATTCACTCGCTATCTCCATTGGCACATCACACGGCGCAAACAAATTCAAGCCCAAGCAGTGCACTAAGAACGAAAACGGCATTTACATTCCCCCTGAGCTTCGTTTCGACATCCTTGAAGAGTGTGCAAAAAGGCTTCCTGGATTCCCCATTGTTCTGCACGGTGCCTCTTCAGTGCCTCCTCATCTTGTTAGAATTATAAATGAACACGGAGGAGCCCTGAAAGACGCTATAGGCATCCCTGAAGAACAGTTAAGAAGGGCTGCAAAGTCCGCCGTTTGCAAGATCAATATCGATTCAGACGGTCGTCTGGCCATGACAGCTGCAGTTAGGAAGGTTTTTGTTGAAAGCCCAGCAGAATTTGACCCGAGAAAATATCTTGGGCCTGCGCGAGAAGCTTTAAAAGAACTATACAAACATAAAATCATTCACGTGCTTGATTCAAACGGTAAGGCATAATTTAATTAAAAAATAGAAAAGGCAGGTCTTAAGTTTTTAAGACCTGCCTTTTACCTATCTTAGTGAAATAACTATTGTATGTCCTATTGTTTTATCGGTTCATAAATACCCTTAACAGGCTTTCCATGTGCCTCATCTAACTTCTGCCGTAGCATAAGTGCCCATTCTTCAAAGACGACTTTGACATGACCCCATTTGCTCATGCCTTTAAAAACTTTGACTTTCAGAGCCCCTCTTCTATCTAACGCGGCAGCAAGCTGTTCATTGGTTACTGAGTCGAGGAATTCTGCCTCAAGAGTTGCTTCTCCCACAAATGCATGAACACCTGTTGTAATTTTTTTTACAGTACTAATAACCAAACCAGGTGGTCCAATACTTGTGATTGTGTTTAAAGCCGGTTTGCTCGGGACTATATCTGTTATGGCCGTCCGAATTCGAAGCACGCCTGGACCTGGTCTGTCACTATTGGATATTCTTTACCCAAGGCTTCCACAAAAGCCTTGTGAAAGGCATCGGCCAGCTCTTTCATCTCATCTGGATTAATCCCTTTATATTGTGCATCCGCTTTAAAAAAGAAAACGACGCGGTCCATTAAGACCTTATTGTAATTCTTTAAATCGAAACCCTCTTTTTCATAGAGATAATCAACTCCGCTTTGATCAGAATAGCTTTCAGGACCAGGTTTAAGCTTTGAGTAGTCTGAAAGAAACCCTGAGCCTTGGTATTTATATTCGGAAAATCCTGTGGATGTGGTTAAGGCAAAAACAATACCTACCAGTAAAACTAACATCCATCGAAACCTCATTATTTCCTCCTTAATAAGGTTAATATTGTTAAGAATTTTTGAGAATATTTTTCCGTATTCTCAATTAACAATAGTAAATCGAGCAGCCTTTGACAACTCGAGAAAATACTAGTTTTTTCAATAATTTTTATGGTATTTAGTAAAGATGAATTTATAAAAAAGGTATCTTTCTCTTTCTTCCGAATTAAGTGGATAGGATTCTTGTATCTGATGATTTAGACAAAACCCCTTATTTTTGGAAGAGCATCGTATAATCTTTTGTATCAGGTAATCTTTTCAACCAGGACGTTTCTTCGAACCAGCGCTTTGACAAGTTCATGAGGATATTTGTCGCCTTAAGTGTGGTGAGAAGGTTCTCTACCCAATTAATCAGCAGTGGATCATTCGGAGGCAAAGCAATGCCTATTGGCTCAAAATTGATAGGTGTCTTCACAGTTGCCAGGCCTTTATGCTTATAGCGAAATGCAGATACCACACAGAAGGGATAATCAGAAACCATGGCGTCAACCTTGCCTTGAATAACGAGGTCCAATGATTCATCCAAGCTCTTTGTGATCACGTGCTTGGCCTTGGGTACAAATTGCTTGACAAAAACATGGCTGGTAGAACCTTTAAGCACGGCCACAGAAAAATCGGATTTATCTATATCTTTGGTACCTGAAAAAGAGATAATCGTGTCAACTTTAGCTAGGAGGGCCTTGCCGGAAATAAAATATGGGCCAACAAAGGCCACCTTCAGATTTCGAGTTTGGGTCATGGTCATGTTGGATAAAATCATGTCTATCTTACCTTCCTGTAGCGCTGGTAGCAGTTTATGAAAGGGAATATTCTCAATCTTAAGCTTTACGCCCATGGCATCGGCCATGATTCTGGAAAGATCGACATCAAGACCGATTATTTTTCCATCTTTGGTTTTTACATTGAGCGGAGGTTGGTCGCCGGACATCCCCACTACCAGTTCACCCCTCTGTAAGATACGATCGATCACTGGTCCAGCTAGGGCTGTGATAGAGAACAGAAATGTTAATGAAAAAACGAAAAAAACAACAAAAACTCCTTTCTTCATACTCTTTCTCCTTTCTTTTGAGAATGATGGAAAATTGATTAGTTCGCGTTCTATAAAATATAGCCAACATATATATGGTTTAAGTGGATTCTGTCAACTAGGAAAAATACTAGTATTTTATTGTTTTTTTATGATATATAGTAAAAATCGTATTGCCGCTAGAAAATAAAGAAATATTTTTATTTAACCTTTACTTTTTTAGATAAGAAAAACGAGAGTAAAAAATCTTCTTGACTTTCTTTGTAAAGCTACTATATTAAAGACTAAATATCGGTTTTAAGATAGAATCTAGAACTTATAAATTTTTTTTAGAAAGGAGGGTGTAAGAAGGTAATTTTACGATTATTAGTGTAAGCAAAACTTTGAAAGTAGGTATCATGAGCTAGAGGAGTTTTAGAAGTATTAACTTATTAGAGGAGCTAGATTGATATGAAGTTTCGCTCAATGTTAGTTATACTGGTAGCTATCTTTTTTGTTGTGGGCACAGCATTTGCTGCAGAGGTAAAAGAGCCTGTTGGAACTGTAACGATTGATTCAAAATCTCTTGCAGCTGGCATTGGTTTTCAATGGGGCGGTGGTGTACTCACCATTGATGGGAAAAAATATAATTTTAAAGTCAGCGGCCTCAATATTCTTGATATAGGATTTGCAGGTATAAGCGCAGTTGGAGAGGTTTACAATCTTAATAGAGTATCTGATTTTAGTGGCACATATACAACCGGCGAGATAGGATTTGCTTTGGCTGGCGGTGTTGGTGGTTTGACAATGAAGAATCAAAACGGCGTTGTCATCAACCTGAGCTCCACCCAGCAGGGTGCCAGACTGACACTTGCAGCTGGAGGTCTCAAAATTACGCTGAAATAAGATAAAAGAGTTAATCTCAATAGAAAAAGTAATAAAAAGGTCATCGAAAGATGACCTTTTTATTTTGCAAGAGATTATCAGGATGAGCTGCAAAAATCATTCTTATCTGCTTTTGTTTCATTTGATACCTAATAAATTTTTATCTATACTTCATGCAAAAATTTGTATAAAATCATTTACCCTAACTGAGAAGGTAATATTGTTAAAAAAGGAGTTTATAATGGCAGAGTTGGAATTCTATGTTGAGTTTTACGGGCATTGGAGAGAAAGCAAAAAAGAACTTATACCACCTCATTTTGGTGTTTTTTGTGTATATGATTGCTCATACCATCCTGATAGTGATAGGGTTAAAATTGATAGGTTAATTTATATAGGCGAAGCAGAAAATGTAAGAGAGGGTATTAGTAATCATGAAAAATGGGATGAATGGAAGCAGAATATAGGGGATGGAAAAGAACTATGTTTTTCTTTTGGCGCAGTAGATAAAAGTTTCCGCGAGCGTGTCCACGCTGCTTTTGTTTTTCAAAACAACCCACCACTCAATGATAAATATAGAAATAGTTTTCCATTTGATAAAACAACGATAACAGCAAGAGGAGGCGTAGAGCTTCTGATAACCGACTTTTCTGTTGAAAGAACTTCATAGAATCACCTATATTTTTTTAATTTTCGTTTTAAAAGATGATCGTTAGGACAAGGAATGAAAGAAAAGATTCCTATCACTAAGCAAGGTTTTGAAAAGCTTCAGGAGGTTCTTAAGCACTTAAAGACCGTTGAGAGAAAAAAGGCTTCAGAGTTAGTTGGTGAGGCTGCCTCTCACGGAGACCTTACAGAGAATGCTGAGTATGATGCTGCGAAAGAGCACCAGGCTCGGATAGAACACCGAATTATATCATTAGAGGATCGGCTTGCTAGGGCTGAAGTTATTGATGTATCCTCTCTTTCAGGAGATAGGGTCGTCTTTGGCGCCAAAGTATTTTTAGAGGACCTCGATACAAGTGATGAGCTCACATATACAATCTTAGGAGAAGATGAGACTGATGTCTCTAACAATCGCATTTCCATCAAATCCCCTATTGCAAGAGCCTTGATCGGAAAGAGTGTAGATGATGAGGTAGCTGTTGCTGTTCCTTCGGGAAAGCGCAGATTTTTAATCCTTGATATAAAGTTTGGCGAATAAAAAATTAAAACTGAATAATAAGGATATAGCGAGGCTTGTAATGCGGGCAATGATTTTGAAACAACCCAAACCTATAGAAGAAAGTCCATTATTTTATGAAGATGTAGAAGAGCCGTTTCCAGGAAAAGGCGAGATTAGAATCAAAATCAAGTCCTGCGGAGTATGTCATACTGATCTTCATACTATTGAGGGAGATCTGTCATTACCCAAGCTCCCCATTATTCCGGGACATCAGATAGTTGGAATTGTTGATAACCTCGGCTCTGATACTCATCGATTCAAGGCAGGAGAGCGTGTCGGGGTACCCTGGCTTTATTCTACCTGTCAGGATTGTCAGTTTTGTATAAGAGGTTTAGAAAACCTCTGTGAAAAGGCCTATTTTACAGGGCTTCACAAAGATGGCGGTTATGCTCAATACATAGTGGTACCAGAAGACTTTTCTTATCCTCTACCTGATAGATTTCCAGACCTTCAAGCAGCACCTCTTCTTTGCGCTGGTATTATTGGCTACAGGTCATTGAGGCTGAGTGAAATAAAGCCTGGGGAGAAACTTGGCATGTATGGTTTTGGAGCATCTGCGCATGTAACCATCCAGGTAGCTCGTTATTTGGGATGTGAGGTTTATGTCTTTACAAGAAGCGCTGAACACAGAAAACATGCTGAGGAACGGGGGGCTTTTTGGACAGGCTCTGCTGATGATAAACCACCAGTATTGATGGATAGCAGCATCATTTTTGCTCCCTCTGGAGACCTTGTGCTCAAAGCTCTTAAGATTTTAAGGAAAGGAGGGACTCTCGCTTTAGCCGGGATTCATATGAGCCCTATACCAAAGATGGATTATCATCTTATTTATGGGGAGCGGACGATAAGGAGTGTTGCTAATAGCACGAGAGGTGATGCAGAAGAGCTTTTAAAACTTGCAGCAGGGATTCCCCTTCATACAGATATTGAAGTCTTTCCCTTAAATGAGGCAAACGAAGTTTTAAAGCGCTTAAAAAGGAGTGAAATCAAGGGAGCAGCAGTACTTGAGATTCCTGAAGGATAAAACCATTTGTCTTTATAGGGCTGATTTTAATATGATGTCACCGATATTACACCCCACATCTTTTGCGCTGCAGTAACACTTGGTCTTAAAGAGGAAGAATATAGGCTTGGTCTCTTCTGAGAGGGCTTCAAAGTTTCCCTGTCCTTTGCTTATTACAAATTTTGAATTTTTATAGATTTCTAAAAAATCCTTTGAGCAGTACTCCAAAATTGTACCAGGGGCATCTGAGCCGCTGCTGATAATCTTAGCAACTTTATCCATTTCACAAAAGAGCGCATCTTCTATCAAAGCATCATTGATTATCGGCTCATCTCTAACTACGTATATGATTTCTTTATTCAATTCTTCGATCAATATTTTATCAAACACCACCTCTCCAGCATTGTCTGCCAGATAGAGGATCTGTGATGTGCTCGTCAGAGAGTTTTTAAATTTTTCATAGTCGAAAATAGCAAAATCTTTTTTGAGGGTATCATCTATTTCATCGTCAACATTAAAGGAGTTTGGCGTTCCATAATCGATTACATTACCTGCAATCGATAGTCTTATTGCTGTCAGCAGAGGATCTTTTGACTCTTTAACCTTTTTCTTCAGGTTGGGGTAGAGGTTAAGAGCAATTTTATTAAATCGATATTTTATTTCTTTGAAGGGGTCCGGGTTTCCTGTAACGTCTCTAACAAGGGCATAGATATCTTTTCCCATTTCAGGTGGCTTTTGTTCGAGGCTGAAATCTGGAATCATCTGAGAAAGTTTATCGAGAACCTTTTTCTGAGTAACCTCATCCGCGCCTGCAATTTGACTGGCTATAAGGGCCTGTTTGAAAAAACAGGGTATACACTCTAAATATGTCTTCATCTAAATCATACAAATCTTAATTTAAAATGGTTTACATTAAGAGGATACTAGTATAAGAATTTAAACAGCAAAAGCAAGCCTTTTCATTGAATTGACTTTTTTATCTTAGAAATTGAGAATGTTTTATTGGGAAGAATTTTGTTCTTGATTGACACGCCGCTCACACTCATCCAACCATCTTTCTAATTCTTTAAGACTAAAGGGCTTTTTGAAAACCTTACATCCCAGAGTTTCTGCTTTTTTGATATCTTCTTCTGAAAAATTCCCTGACATGATGGCTGTATTTTCTTTGATTGCCTTGCAGCCCTTTTTTAATTGAAGCTCAAAGAAGTCTATACCTTTCATCCCGGGCATATGATTATCAAATATACCTATGTCCCTACATCTTTCTTTACGGTTGCAGCATGAATCGTGGTTATGATAGAGAGGACATATAATCGGAGATTTGTAAAAACTAACTTCATAACTCCTTTGTTTAAAAAGTTCCTTTAAGAAGTTTTGTATTCCTAATTCGTCTTCAAGAACGAGACATCTTATCTTCATTTTTTTCTCCAATGTTTGGATAGTTTTAAGACTTTTTATATCAATTCATAAGCAGAACAAACTTTTCTTAATCAAATTTTTTTTAATAATAATAGTAAGATAGAGACAAGACGACAAATAAAGAAAATTTTTTGGAGCAATATTATTTTAAATATAGGTGAAGAGGAAAGATTTTATCCGTTGGCTCAAAAAGAACCAAAAGAGCTGAAAAGGATTAAATTTCGTTTTTACTTCGGTCCACAGGGAACAAAAACATCACCATCACGAATCTCTTCTTCCATCTTTTTTCGACCTTCCTTATCAAGATTTGGGGTATAGTAAACAGCAAATGTGATTATTCCCTCCTTAGAATTTTCTTTCCAGCATTCCAGCCTTTCGTGGTTTTGGGCGCTACTCTTTACCTTATCTGATTCATCAACATCAATAATATAATACCCCCTGTGTTTGAGACAATATACAACAAAGAGACCTGGTTTGTCTTCCATTTGGTCTGGTGAACTTATGGGGCCATCAAATCGATACTTCCCAACAGGAAACTTCATAAGAACCTCCTTTTACTAAATCAATCTTATGATAATAATGGGTTTTAGAACTGACCTATTAGTATAAAAAATTACTTGTTAAAATCAAGTATTTTTATTTTACTTTTTACCATAGAAAGAAGAAGGTGGGAAGGTTAGTTCCCACCTTTTCTATTTCTCCTCCTTTTTGAGCTCTTTTTCTATTTCACCCAGTCTCTTTTCAAGTTCGGCTTTTTCATCCTTTAGGATCTTTAGTTCATACTCAAGGTCTTCTTTTGTAGCTGATGGAGGAGGGACAGGACCAAAGCTGTATACATGGGAAGCATGGGCCATTCGACCAGTTGAATCTTGGAAAAAAGCATGGGGTCCAAACCCACATAGACAGGGCCCTACATAAGAATAGCCTGAAGGAACTGCTCTAGACCATCTATATCCTAAACCTCTTCCTCTGCCATACATATTCACTCACCTCCTTTAGTTTAATATTTAGTTATAAAAGACTAGATTTTGCGCTTAAATAGTCATATAAAAGTTTTATCTCCATGGAGGACCATGACCTCTTCTTGGGCCTCGGCCTCTCCCAAATCTCCAGCGGAAGGGTTGACCTTTTCTTATCATACGTATTGATGTATTTTTGCATTCAGGGCATTCTTGGGGGATATTATTTTTGGATTCCATAACCCATCTATTTTCGCAATCACGACAATAGAAGAACCCTTCAGACATGACATAATTACCGCCTTCGATCTTTAAAAGTTTTCCCTGAACAAGAGATTCTGCTATTTTTCTATGAGCCTCTTGCAGGATTCTTCCAAAGGTTTGCCTAGAAATCTTCATCATCTTTGCCGCCTCTTCCTGATAAAGACCTTCAAAGTCTGCCAGTCTTATAGCCTCAAATTCATCAACACTTAGAGTTAGATATTCTGTTTGAGAGATTCTTATACCTCCTGGTCTAAAAGAGGTTAAAATAGGTTTTCCCCATACAAATCTATTTTTTCTTGGACGTACCATTGAATCCTCTCTTTATAATGAGCATATGCTCATAATATATGACCAATGAATTTATTTGTCAAGGTTTTTTCGATAATAAAATTATATTTGGTGAAAAAAACTAATTCAGAATACAGCACAATTAAGGATTGACAATAGTGTTTAGTAATTGGCATAATCCTTAAGAATTTTTTAAGAACAAACAATCTATTTTTTTCAATGAAGCTATTTAAAAAGCCCCTTCTAATATTCTTATCAGGATGTGTGATTCTTTTTTTTGGTTCTGGCTTTTTAAAAAGTCCTTATGCTCCAGTCCAACCTATAGAATTCAGTCATAAGATACATGCTGGCAACTACGAGTTGGCCTGCTTATACTGCCATTCCTATGCAAATCGTTCCTCTTATGCAGGTATCCCTTCAGTGCAGAGATGCATGGGTTGCCATAAGATTACAGCCCAGAATAAACCAGAGGTAAAAAAGATTCATGAATACTGGAACAAAAAAGAGCCTATTCCATGGGTAAGGGTATATAAGGTTCCTGATTTTGTTTACTTTACTCACAGAAGACACGTTAACAAGGGTATTAATTGCACAACTTGTCACGGTGAAGTAGAAAAGATGGAGAAGATTCAAAAGGTTTCGTCATTGAAAATGGGCTGGTGTGTGAAATGCCATAAGGAAAATCAAGTAAGCAGGGACTGTCTTATCTGTCATAAATAAAATGGGGGTTTTGTGAGGTTCTCTTTAAACAGAAGAAATTTTTTGAAAATGCTCGGTTTTGGAAGTGCTTCGACAGCTTTGAGTGGTTGCAGTTCTGAACCGATTGATAAGATTATTCCTTACTTGATCCCCCCAGAAGAGTCGGTCCCAGGGGTTGCTGATTGGTATGCTACTGTTTGCAGAGAATGTCCTTCAGGATGCGGTCTTCTTGCGAAGCTGAGAGAAGGGAGACCTATAAAGGTTGAAGGAAATCCTCATCATCCTGTGAACAGAGGTGGTTTGTGTATGCGAGGGCAGGCATCCTTACAAAGCCTCTTCAATCCTGATCGTATTAGAACACCCATGATAAAAAGAGAGAGTGGTGATTTTCAAACAATATCCTGGAAGGATGCTGAAAAAGAGATATTAGATATTTTAAAGACTAAAATAGATCAGCAAAAAACTGATGAAATAGCTGTGATAACCCCTCTCATTACAGGTAGCCTTGAGAGGCTTCTAAAAAAATGGATGGATGCCTTTCATATTAAAAACCATCTGATTCATGAGCCCATTTCATATGAGGATATTAAAGAAGCCAATAGGATTGTTTTTTCAAAGGCCGAAATACCCCTTTACTCAATTGAAGAGTCAGAAATGATTCTCTCGTTTGGAGCTGATTTTCTTGAGACATGGATTTCTCCGGTAGAGTATTCAAAGGCCTTTGGAAATATGAAACGAGCGGATATGAAGAGACAATTTATCTATATCGGACAGAGAATGTCACTTACCGCTGCTAATGCTGATGAGTGGATAAGTCTCAAGCCCGGTACAGAGAAAGCTCTTATTTTGGGTCTTATTCATTTTATTTTGAAAGAAAAACTGCATGCTGATCTTCCTTTTCTTGAGCGAGAGGTGATTAAAGAGCTCGTAAAAGATTTCTCATTGGATAGGGTTTCTTCTTATACGGGAGTCTCCCAGCAAACCATAGAAAGAATAGGAAAAGAGTTTTCTAAAGCAAATCCTGGACTGGCTTTAGGCGGTGGGATAGCTGTAAAAGGGCTTTATGCCACAGATATCTCAGTGGCTGTAAATCTCCTAAATTATATATGTGGGAATATTGGAAGAACAGTTCGTTTCGGCCATGAAATCGGTATTGGCAGGGTTAATCCATACAGAGATATGCTAAGATTAATTGAATCCATAGAGCAATCGAGACTAAAGGTCATTCTTCTGTATAATGTTAATCTTGTGTATAACCTTCCTGATTCTTCAGGTTTTCAAGAGGCTATAAAACGGATTCCTCATGTCATCTCCATTTCTCAGTTCATGGATGATACAGCAAAAGAGGCAAATCTTATTATTCCATCTTCTATGTCCTTTGAAGAATGGGGTGATTATATGCCCAGGAAAGGGGTTTTTGGGCTTCAACAGCCAGTGATAAAACCACTTTTCGAATCAAGGGGTTTTGGGGATATTCTTCTAAGCCTTGTTAGATCAATTGATGAAAAACAAAAAGGACAAATCCCATGGAACAATTTTCATGATTATCTCAAAGACTCCTGGAAAGGAATTCACAAAGACTTATCTCCAGAAATTGGATTTGACCATTTTTGGGAAGGGAGTCTCAGGAGGGGAGGGGTCTTTAGGGCTGAAACCGACAAAGAGGTCAAGCTCTCAACCAAAGTATCTTTGGATTCTAAGATAGATTTGAAAGATAAAGAGGATGAAAAATCCTCTACCCTTCTTCTCTATCCTTCCATTAAATATTTTGATGGCAGAGGAGCAAACAAGCCTCTGCTTCAGGAGATTTCTGATCCCCTTTCCAAGATTGCCTGGGATACATATTTGGAGATGAACCCAGAGACAGCTGTTGCTCTAAAGGTTCTGGAGGGAGATTTTGTATCTGTTGAGTCAAAGGATGGAAGGATGGAACTCCCCGTTCACATTTATGAAGGGATAAGAAAGGATGTTGTGGCCGTTCCTCTTGGATTAGGTCATATAGAATATGGAAGATATGCAAAGCAAAGAGGGGTAAATCCCGTTAAGCTTTTGTCAAAGAAGACAGAAGAAATTTCCGGAGGAGTGATATGGTCGCCTATACTTGTCAAGATAGAAAGAATTAATAAGAAAAAATCATTGGCATCAACGCAGGGAGGCCGAAGGCAGTTTGGGAGAAGGATAGCTCAGGCACTCTTTTTTAGCATTGGAAAAGGAATTCTCCACCTCAAGGGAGAAAAAGATATTAAAAAAGAAAAAAAGAGGGATCTCTATAAAGCTCATCCTTACAAGGATCACAAGTGGGGTATGGTGATTGATCTCAATGCCTGTATTGGTTGCAATGCCTGTGTTGCTGCTTGCTATATGGAAAATAATATTGGTATTGTAGGAGAGAGGGAAGTGATACGAGGGAGGGAAATGGAATGGATAAGGATAGAAAAATATGTTGAAAATAGGGGAGATGAGCTTGATGTAAGATTTGTACCGATGTTATGCCAGCATTGTGAAAATGCACCTTGCGAACCAGTTTGCCCGGTTTATGCGGCATATCACAATCCTGAAGGTTTGAATGCCCAGATATACAACCGCTGCGTTGGCACGCGTTACTGCTCTAATAACTGCCCCTACAAGGTTCGAAGGTTTAACTGGTTTTCCCATTCATGGCCAAAACCTCTTAATTGGCAGTTAAATCCTGATGTAACAGTAAGGGAGGTAGGGGTTATGGAGAAATGCACCTTTTGCATACAGAGGATAAGAGAAAAGAAAGAAGTTGCAAAAGAAGAGGGAAGAAGGCTCAGAGATGGAGAGATCATACCAGCCTGCGCACAGACATGTCCCACAGAAGCCATTATATTTGGAGACCTGAAAGACCCAAAGAGCAGGGTTTCCAAACTTTGGAATAGCCAAAGAGGCTACAGGGTTCTTGAAGAAATTAATACAAAGCCTTCTGTGGTTTATCTGAAGAAGATAAAACGAGAGATTTAGATATGAAATATAGCAAAGATATCACCTATGGAAAAGTCAACACAGATATCTTGAAGACTTTGGAAAGGCCGGGGAAGATCTATTATTTTTTACTCTTTATAGCCCTTTCGGTCTTTAGCCTTGGTTTTTTTGCATGGGTCTACCAGATATACGCAGGTATTGGTGTTGCAGGGATTACTCATCCTGTTGCGTGGGGGATTTATATAACCAACTTTGTTTTCTGGGTTGGTATTGCCCATTCAGGAACCCTTATCTCTGCAATACTCTATCTCTTCAGGGTCAGGTGGAGGAACTCTATTTACAGGAGTGCGGAGGCCATGACCGTTTTTGCGATAATGACCGCAGGCTTATTTCCAATCATACATCTTGGAAGGAGCTGGTATTTCTATTATCTTGTTCCCTATCCCTCCCAAACCATGTTGTGGCCCAATTTCAGATCCCCTCTTATCTGGGACGTCTTTGCTGTCACTACCTATTTTATTATCAGCTTTATCTTCCTTTATATGGGACTGCTGCCTGATATCGCAGCTGTAAGGGATAAGGCTAAAGGATTTAAAAAGAAGATTTATTCTCTCATATCACTGGGATGGAGCGGAACTGACAGGGAATGGAGACATCACTCAAGTGCCTATCTCTTCTTGGCTGCCATGGCAACTCCTCTTGTTGTCTCTGTTCACAGCGTTGTATCCTGGGATTTTGCCATGTCTATTGTCCCGGGATGGCATAGCACCATCTTTGCCCCCTATTTTGTTGCCGGAGCTATCCATTCGGGATTGGCAATGGTTTTAATCCTGCTGATTCCCTTAAGAAAGGTCTTTAAATTGGAAGAATATATTACTCAGAAACACTTCGAAAATCTGGCAAAGATTATTATCTTTACAGGGCTTATTGTAGCTTATTCCTATGCTACGGAATTCTTTATTGCCTGGTACAGTAATAATATCTATGAACAGGAAATATTTAAATATAGAGTCATAGGGGATTATGCGATTTATTTCTGGATCATGGTTATTTTTAACACAATTGTTCCTCTCCTTTTCTTTTTTAAGAAAATGAGGACAACTACGGTCTCTCTTCTCATTATTTCTATTCTGATCAATATTGGGATGTGGTTCGAGCGTCTCGTTATTATTGTAACATCTCTTGCTCATGAATATATTCCATTTTCATGGGGACTCTACAGGCCCACATGGGTTGAAATAGCTATATTGGCGGGTGGTTTTGCCTTTTTTGCCTTGTTGTTCCTTCTTTTTGTGAAGGTTTTACCAGCGGTTTCTATTAGCGAAATCAAAGAACAAATCGAACCGCCCAGGAAAGGGGAATCATAAAGGTATGAAAAGAAGAGCTTCAGGAGTATTAGGAATCTTTTCTCATCTCGATTTGGTTGTGAAAACCATTAAGAGACTCAAAGAGGAAGGCCATCAAGACTTAAGGGTAAGCTCGCCAGCACCTTTCCATGAGATTGAGGAGGTCTTAGAGTCTCGTGTTAGTCCTGTTAGGTTTTTTGCTTTAATAGGGGGGATATTGGGTGCACTAAGTGGATTTGCCCTGACTATTGGAACCTCTGTTTCTTGGCCATTGATAACAGGAGGAAAGCCAATCATTTCTATCCCTCCCTTTTTAATCATCGTATTTGAGCTCACAATACTCTTTGGGGGTGTTGGGACCTTAATCGGGGTTTTCTTGAATGCAAAGCTTCCCAAAATATCTCTTGATACGACTTATGACCCAAGGTTTTCTGAGGATCTCTTTGGTGTCTTTGTTTCCTGCCCAAAAGAAAAATTTCATTCAATTGCAGAGATCTTAAAATCATCAGGTGCTGAGGAGGTTCGGTTTGAAGAGGATTAGTCTCTTAATAATCTTTTCAATAATTTTAACCATGGGTTCTTTCAGCATTGTTTATGGATGGCCATGGAGCAAGGATATGGCAGATCAACCCTCTATCAAACCCCATGAAGGACCCATGAAACCTCCTGAAAATACCCTTCCCACTACAGGAGAGAGATTGCCCATGACAAGAGAAGAATTGGGTGAAAGGATTACTAACCCAATAAAGCCATCAAGAGAATCTATAGATAATGGTAAGAGGCTCTATATGACTCACTGTAGTATGTGCCACGGAAGAGAAGGCAAAGGTGATGGAAGCGTATCCAAGAAGTTCATCACACCTGCAGACCTCAGCCAAGACTTTTATAAAAAGAGGTCTGACGGGTTTATATACGGTACGATAAAAAATGGCGGGGCTGTGATGCCCTCTTATGGAGAAAACATGTCTGACAAAGAAAGATGGGATGTAGTCAATTTTATAAGGGCTTTACAGGGAAAATAATGGACAAGGAACTTCAAGAGAAGATGGTTTCAAAAACGATAAAGGCTTTACCTAAAGGGCTTCTTTTCCTTTTGTGGGGTCTTCTATTCGTGGGGATTCTTGTCTTTTTGTTTGGAGCCTTAAAAATAGATGAATTAAGGGCGTGGCAAACTTTTTTAATAAACTTTTTATTCTGGTCGGGGATATCCCTTTCTGGGGTTATCTTTGCAGCTATCCTCCAGATGACAAATGCCAGGTGGGGGAGACCCATTAAGCGTATTTCAGAGGGTATGGGATCCTTTCTTCCAGTATCCTTTATCCTTTTTCTTCTTATTTTCTTAGGGAGAGAGGTAATCTTTCCATGGGCAGTACACCCCGTACCTGGCAAGGAGAAGTGGTTGAGCATTCCGTTTCTCTTTTTACGAGACGGCATTGGTCTTATCATTTTATATGGTTTAAGCATAACGTTCCTTTATTTTTCTCTGAAGCCAGACCTTATTTTTGTAAAAGGCATGGGAAGGGTTCATGAAAAAGGAATTTTAAGTCGTATTATGAAGAGGTGGAAGGGAGTGGAAGAGGAGAGGCAGAAAAGCCAAAAAATCCTTACGATCTTAACTCCAATTATCCTTATCGCCTATGCCGTTATCTTTACTCTCATTGCCTTTGATCTGGTCATGTCTCTTGACCCACACTGGTACAGCACACTTTTTGGTGGATACTTTTTTATGGGGAACCTCTATATTGGTCTGGCATCGATTGCAATCATATCAATACTTGTTAGAAAATATTTAGGATTAGAGGAGTATATTGATATACCCCTTCTTCATGACCTTGGAAAGCTTATTTTTGCTTTTTGTCTGATCTCCCTGGATTTCTTCTGGTCTCAGTTTCTTGTCATATGGTATGGCAATCTTCCTGAAGAGACAGGTTTTGTTATCCTGAGAGGGATGGAAATGCCGTGGGCTCCCCTTTCCTGGAGTGTACTTGTTGTTTGCTTTATCCTCCCATTTCTCATCATGCTGAGCCGAAATGTAAAGAGAAACCCCAAAACCCTCTTTGCTTTGTGTATGGTAATCGTTTTAAGTATGTGGCTCGAGAGATATGTGCTTATCGTTCCTTCTTTATGGAAGGGAAATACAGCACCTTTTGGGCTGATGGAAATATTTATTACTCTCGGCTTTTTTGCCGGATTTGCCCTGACCTTTCTCTATTTTATAAAAAAACTTCCAATTTTCCCTGTTACTGACCCTCTTTTCCAAAAAAGAGATTGAGTATAAAATTTTTATTTTCTTTTATTCGCTTTTTAAAGTCTCCTTTTTATTTTCTTTTCATTTTGATAAGGTTATTTTGAAAAGATTTTTTTTGGTGATATATTTATACACATGAAATATCAGTATTTAGATTTAGATTTTCCAAAAGGGAATGATAATGGTTAAAGACCCGATCTGCGGAATGGAAGTCGAGAAAGAAAGAGCTGCCGCTACTTCTGAGTATAAGGGGATAACATACTATTTCTGTGCAAAGGGTTGCAAGGAGCGGTTTGACAAACATCCTGAGGCATATATTGAAACAAAGGAGAAAGAAGGAGACATTAAAGACAGAGAGGATGTTTATGAAGAGGGAACTAAGAAAATTGACCTTCCCATCAAAGGGATGAGTTGTGCCAGTTGTGCTTCAAAAATAGAGAAGGGGTTAATGGCTTTAGAAGGCGTGATGAAAGCCAGTGTAAATTTTGCTACAGAGAAGGCCACTGTTACTTATGATTCAAAGAGGGTCGAACCATTAAACTTTATTGAAGCAGTTTCTGGCCTTGGATATGAGATTCCTCACGAAAAAATAACCTTTCCCATTCAGGGGATGTCTTGCGCATCCTGTGTAAATAAGATTCAAAAAGCATTAGGCAGTCTTGATGGGGTAGTTAAGGCTAGTGTAAATTTTGGGACTGAAAAGGCATCAGTCGAGTATATTCCGTCCCTTGTAAATATCTCAGATTTTAAAAAGGTGGTATCCTCTTCAGGGGCATATAAGGTTATAGATGTTGAAGAGGACAAAACAGCCCTTGATAGAGAAAAAGAGGAGAGAGAAAAGGAAGTCGCCATACTAAAAAGAAAATTTATCTTTGGCCTTGTGATTTCCAGTATTATTTTTATAGGAGGTTTTTCAAAATGGTTTTCTTTCTTACCAGAAGGATTCATAAGATTTATTTCCAATCCTTTTCTTATGCTTATTCTGGCAACCCCTGTACAGTTCTGGGCAGGGTTTCAATTTTACAGAGGGACTTGGGCAGGAATAAAACATTTTAGTGCGGACATGAATACCCTTATTGCTGTTGGCACCTCTGCGGCCTATTTCTATAGTGTTTCTGCTATCTTTTTTCCATCTTTTTTTGTTGGCGAGGGCCTTAAACCTGAGCTCTACTTTGATACTGCAGTAGTAATCATCACTCTCATACTTTTAGGAAGGTTTCTTGAGGCAAAGGCCAGGGGTCAAACCTCAGAGGCCATAAAAAAGCTTATGGGTCTTCAGGCAAAGACAGCAAGAGTCATAAGAAATGATGAAGAGATAGATATTCCTATTGAAGATGTTTTGAAGGGAGATTTAATTGTTGTAAGACCAGGAGAGAAGATCCCTGTTGATGGTATCATCAAAAAGGGAAGTTCAGCCGTGGATGAATCTATGTTGACTGGCGAGAGCATTCCTGTTGAAAAAAGGGTAGGGGATGAGGTTATAGGCGCTACAATCAATAAAACAGGTTCTTTTAGATTTGAGGCAACAAAGATAGGAAAGGAGACGGTTCTTTATCAAATCATCCAGATGGTGGAAGAGGCTCAGGGCTCAAAGCCTCCTATCCAGAGGCTTGCAGATACGGTTGCAGGTTATTTTGTCTCGGTTGTTATGCTGATTGGACTTACAACTTTTTTGGTATGGTATTTCTTTGGGCCTGAGCCAGCCTTTAATTTTGCACTATTGAATTTTGTGGCAGTTCTCATTATTGCATGCCCCTGCGCCTTAGGTTTGGCCACTCCTACCTCTATCATGGTTGGAACGGGGAAAGGGGCAGAAAATGGTGTATTGATAAAAGGTGGCGAGGCTCTGGAGAGAGCCCAAAAATTAAATGCTGTTATCTTGGATAAGACAGGGACCCTTACGAAAGGGGAGCCATCTGTTACTGATATTATTGTGACTGAGGAATTTTCTGAAGATGATGTTCTTAGAGTTGCGGCCTCTGCTGAAAGGGGTTCGGAACATCCTTTAGGGGAGGCCATTGTATATAAAGCCAAAGAAAGAAATATTGCTCTGGATGATCCAAGAGACTTTAATGCGATAGCAGGACATGGTATCGAAGCAAAAATAGGTGATAATCAGGTATTACTGGGAAACCTTAAGTTAATGAGGGACAGAAAAATTATTCTGGGAGACCTTGATAGAAGAGCAGAGGCTTTATCAAGTGATGGTAAAACACCGATGTTTGTGACCGTTAATGGGAAGGCAGCAGGAATCATTGCTGTTGCAGATACCCTTAAAGAGAATTCAAAAGAAGCCGTAAAGTCTCTCCATAAGCTTGGGCTTAGGGTCATCATGATCACAGGGGACAACAAACGGACTGCTGAGGCTATTGCAAAAAGGGTAGATATTGATAGAGTGCTGGCAGAGGTATTGCCAGAGGATAAGGCGATAGAGGTAAAGAAGCTACAGGAGGAGGGAAACTGTGTCGCTATGGTGGGAGACGGTATCAACGATGCCCCAGCCCTAGCACAGGCAGATATTGGCATTGCTATTGGAACAGGGACAGATATTGCTATGGAAGCATCGGATATTACCTTAATCAGCGGTGATTTGAGAGGTGTGGTAACCTCCATAAAACTCAGCAAGGCAACCATGAGAAATATTAAGCAAAACCTCTTTTGGGCATTCTTTTACAATGTTTCTCTCATACCTGTTGCAGCAGGTATTTTATATCCCTTTTTTGGTCTTCTTTTAAGCCCCATATTTGCTGCTGCAGCCATGAGCCTTTCTTCTCTTACAGTCGTATCCAATGCCCTGAGGTTAAAGAGATTCAGTCCCCTCATCTGAAATAAAAGACCTGAACTTTAAAAGCTTACCATAAAGATTTAATTATACTTTACTAAATTAGTCAATTCTCTTCTTGCTATTATTTAATCATTATATTATAGAAGATAAAAATTGGAGGAAAGATGTTTGGCATGAAAAGTCTTAAAGGAAAGATGATAGTCTTTATAGGGCTAATATTAATTATATCAATAGGTATTTCTACCTTTTTGACGATAAAGATTCAGCGAAAATATCTTTTAGAATCAAAGATAACCAAGTTAAATATAATCACAAATGCAATTGAAAAAAGTTTAGCTTATGATATGAAGCTAGGAAGGTCAGATAAGGTTCAAAAGATTATAGAGATGATTGGAAGAAACGGGGACCTAAGAAAGATTAGAATCTTTTCAAAAAATGGGACGATTTTAAAATCGGATAATAGGAAAGAAATTGGTAAGATTATAGATTCTATCTTTATCCATTCTGTGAAAGACAGAGATACCACCCTTTTTCATGAGGCGTATTCAATATGATTCTGTTTGCATACATGACGGAAATAAGCTGAAGTTTTAAATTACGATGGTAGTGAAAGGAGGTTTTTAATGAGGAAGGAGGGGAAAGTATGATGGAGAAGGTCAAGAATTCTTTACTCTCTATTTTCCTATTGGCTCTCATGCTAGGATTTTTCCTCGTGTTCATTCCAAAAGATGCAAGGGGTGAGAGCGGCTATGCGGGTGCAGAGACCTGTAAGAGCTGTCATGCTTCTATGTATGAAAAGTATGCTTATACTCTTCATGCTGAGAAGAGCGACCCCAGGACGCCAGCTTCCAAAATGGGATGCGAGACCTGTCATGGTCCGGGCAAAGCCCATGTTGAAGCCGGTGGTGGAAAAGGGGTCGGTGGAATCATGGCTCTGGGTCCAGAATCAACGATATCGAAAGAAAAGAGAGATGCCACATGCCTTCAGTGCCACTCAAAGGGTAAAGTAGTGATGTGGAAAGGCAGCACCCATGAGAGCAGGGGGCTCTCATGTACGAATTGCCACAGTGCCCACTCTGGTTATCGCAAAAATCTTGCAAAGAAAACCCAGGTTGAGGTTTGCACTCAGTGCCATAAAAAAATAAGATCCGATTTGAGGAAAAGCTCCCATCACCCCATAAGGGAAGGGAAGATGCAGTGTACAAGCTGTCATAACCCTCATGGAGCAATTGCAGACAAGTTAATAACTGCCAATTATACTAATTTGAAGTGCTATGAGTGTCATGCTGAAAAGAGGGGGCCATATCTCTGGGAACACTCTCCCGTTACAGAAGACTGTACTACATGCCATACGCCTCACGGCTCTAATCACGAATTTCTCTTGAAGGGAAAACAGCCGTATATCTGCCAGAGATGCCATGCCAATTCAAGGCATCCGAGCCAACTCCGTGCGAGAAGCACAACCAATGCAGGACAGTCCGTATACACCAGTCAAGGCGCGCAGTTGTTTTATCGTTCTTGCCAGAACTGCCACATCCAGGTGCATGGAAGCAACCATCCATCTGGTAAATCCTTGATGAGATAAGGGGAGGAGAAAATGAGAAAAAAGCTTACATTCACTATACTGATCACTGGCTTATTGGTGCTAACGGCATCTTTTTTCTTGCCTTCCCAGGTTTATGCAATTCCATCCATACCCCACGGTCTGGAGGGAAGGGATAACTGCCTTCAATGCCACGGACAAGGAAAGATTAAGCCATTTCCTGCCGACCATAAGGGAAGAGACAATAAAAGCTGCGTTCAATGCCATAAACCCAAAGACGAGAAAGCATCCGAAAAGAAGTCTTCTGTTATGGAGAAGATTTCCGGTATGGCAGGTATTACTGTAAGGGGTGTAGATAATGAAAGGGAGTCGGCGAAGTTCAATGAGTACAGAGACCTTCAGGATGGTGTCACAGGCAGTGTAGACCTTAGATACAAAGAAGAGAACGGTTATTTTATTGACCTTAAAGCCAAAGAAATAGGCCTGGATGACCAGAATACAAGTTTAAAAGTGGGTAAATACGGGAAGTATAAAGTAGAGTTTGTCTATGACGAGCTTCCCCACAGATTTGCCTATGATGCAAAGAGCCTTTATGCCGGAGAAGGCTCAGGAGACCTGAGGCTGAACAGTTCATTAAGGTCAGACCTTGCTGCAGGAATTAGTGAAGCAGAGCGTGCCACGATTCTTAAAAATGCATTTGAGGACAGTGCACATGAAATAGACCTTGAGCTCATGAGAAAAACGGGGAAGGTAAATATTGATATTGCCGCATTTGACCCGTTCAGCATGCGGCTTGAGCTGAGCAGGGAGGAAAGGGACGGCACACGCCCCTATTTTGGCGCCTTCGGCTTTCACAATACCATAGAAATACCTCAGCCAATAGATTATGATACATCAGAAATTAGGTTCATAGCCGAGTACGCAAAAGACGCGCTCTATCTGAATGCAAGCTACTATTTCTCCGATTTTAAAAACAATATCGATACTCTGAGATGGGATAACCATTCCGAGACGACTGACAGCACAGGCAACACTGCTTATATAAACTTCTCAGCTGGGCCTGCAGCAGGACTGATAGACCTTGCTCCGGACAACACGTATCACCAGGCATCTTTTTCAGGCTCATACAATGACCTCCCCCTAAAGAGCAGGATTTCAGTCGCTGCATCATGGGGATGGATGGAGCAGGATGATAACTTGGTGGCTTACGCAACCAATACGGCTATCACCGCGACATCTACTCCTGCCGCGCCTTTCAATGCCTCTGACCCGGCTAACCTTCCCAAAGGCAGCCCTGATGCAAAGGTTGATACAACACTTTACAATGTCCTGTTTACATCCAAGCCTTTAAAGTTCATGGACGTAAAGGCAAGATACCGCTTCTATGAATACGAAAACAAGACAGCGCAGATAGAGTTCCCCGGCTGGGTGAGAACGGATGCTCTATGGGAGGAGCTTGGTGGTGGTGTAGACGTCATAACCGAGCCCACAAGCTATAAGAAGCACACTGCATCATTCGATCTCGGCTTTGATATATTCAAAAGAACCAGATTTAATATTGGCTACGCCTATAATAAGACAGAAAGAGAGCACAGAGAGGTCCACAAACAGGAAGAGGATACATACAGGGCTTCAATTGACAGCAAGCCATTTTCGTGGGGAGAATTCAGAGTGTCCTATGAATTCTCAAAACGGGACGGGTCCTATGATTACACAGTCCCCTGGGAAAGGACCATTGAAGCAGGAGACAATCCTGCCCAGTTGCCATGGCTCAGGAAATACGACGAGGCTGAAAGGGACAGAAACAGGATTCAGCTCCTTGCAACGGTTTACCCGACAGAAAAGCTTTCCGCAACAGGCTCTTATATATTTGGATATGATGACTTTGACAACTCTGAATTCGGGCTCCTCAAGGACAAGCACAATATCTTCTCCATTGATGCAAATTATGCACCTCATGAAAGGTTAAGTCTCTATGCCTTCTACACCTATGAAAAGTATGAGAATGACATGAAGTCAAGACAATGGACCGCGGGTAGTACAGGTGACCCCTTTACTACTGAGCCATCAACAGTCTCAGACAGCAACTGGTATAATGATAACGAAGATGAGACCAACACCTTTGGCGGTGGTTTTCTGCTTGCCCTTCTGCCAAAAAGACTCGACCTCGATGTCTCCTACTCCTATGCAGACACAGACGGAGTCGCTAAGTTCTCCAGCCCTGTAGGGACTGTTGATGCAAATGACTTCACACCTGTTGACTACACAGAGGTAGATGATACAAACCTCCAGACACTGCATGCCAAACTGAAATATAAGTTTAAGAAAAAAGGGCTTTCCGCTACACTTGGCTATATGTGGGAGAGATTTGATATCGAGGATTACAACAAACAAGGGTTTACAAATGTTCCCACTGATTCCAGTGGAAATTTTAGTGATGCCCTTCTTATGGGGACACTTCCTGAAAACTATGAAGTGAATCTTGTCTACGCAAATCTTCAATATAAATTCTAAATCACATCAAAAAGGGGCTTTTTAAAAAGCCCCTTTCTTTATCCTTTCCAGAATTTAGTTAACATTTTTCAGTGGATTTGTCAGTTTCTCAAAAGTTAGGATAAGAGATATTTTTTGCTCCACTCATTAAATTGCCTTCGATTTTCTATTTAAAAATCGATTTCTCTATTGATATATTTATAATTTTCATCTCACCTTTAGTCTTCTCTTTTTTATATCAAAAGAATTTAAAAAACAAGTAAAGGGTTTAAATTCAATCAATTAGAATGTTAGAGATTTTTTGCAAGAATTCCTTGTATGAAAATAAAAATTGCTTTTTTTATTGACTTATAAATTCTTTTTTGTTATTTTACAAAAGTTTTCACTGACTTATAAAAATTTATAGAGTTTAATTTAAAGAAAGGAGGGGAACCAATTCTATGGATGTTTCACGTAGGGGTTTTCTAAAACTCACCGGAACAACTCTTCTCGTTGGTGGCCTTGGTATTGATCTTAAGCCCATTGAGACTTTTGCCCAACCAAAGAAGATCAAATACACCAAAGAAACCACCACCATATGTCCCTATTGCGCTGTTGGCTGTGGAATCATCGTTCACAGCAGAAACGGTAAAATCATCAATGCCGAAGGTGATCCAGATCATCCTATCAACGAGGGAACGCTCTGTAGCAAGGGAGCATCTGTCTATCAGTTGTCTGGAGATGCCAATGAAAATCGTCTCAAGAAGCCGCTTTATCGAGAACCTTATGCTAAAGAATTTAAAGAAATAAGCTGGGATGAGGCTATTGACAAGATTGCCAAGAATGTGAAAAAGAGCAGAGATAAAGGCTTCGTAATAAAAAATGCGAAGGGACAAGTTGTAAACAGAAATGATGATATAGCTCATATAGGAAGCGCTGCTTTAGATAATGAAGAGTGCTATATCCTACAGAAACTGATGCGCGGATTAGGGCTGGTGTATATCGAACACCAGGCACGCATCTGACACTCCGCTACTGTAGCGGCTCTGGCAGAGTCGTTTGGTAGAGGGGCAATGACAAATCACTGGATAGACATAAGAAACAGCGATGTCATCTTGGTGATGGGAAGCAATGCTGCTGAAAACCATCCCATTTCCTTTAAATGGGTAATGAAAGCCGTTGAGAACGGTGCAACACTTTTGAGTGTTGATCCTCGTTTTACCCGAACTTCTTCAAAGGCTCATGTTTTTACCCGCTTGAGATCAGGAACAGATATTGCCTTTCTTGGCGGCATGATCAAGTATATTCTCGACAACGATCTGATTCAAAAAGAGTATGTTGCAGAATATACCAACGCCTCCTTCTTGATCGATAAGGGATTTGATTTTAGAGATGGCCTTTTTTCGGGTTATGACCCTGAAAAAAGAAAATATGATAAATCCACATGGAAATATCAGGTGGATGAGGATGGTATTCCTAAGCAGGATAAGACACTACAGCATCCAAGGTGTGTGTACCAGTTATTGAAGAAGCATTACTCACGCTATAATGAAGACCTGGTATCTTCTATAACAGGAACACCCAAAGATGATCTCTTGAAAATCTATAAGATCTATTCTGCAACAGGTAAGCCGGATAAGGCTGGAACAATCATGTATGCCATGGGCTGGACCCAGCACACGGTTGGGACCCAGAATATTAGGACCATGGCTATGATACAGCTTCTCCTTGGCAACATCGGAGTAGCCGGAGGAGGAGTCAATGCCCTCAGAGGAGAGTCTAATGTTCAAGGTTCAACAGACCATTGTTTGCTTTTTCATATCCTTCCTGGATATCTCAAGACTCCAACGGCGTCTTTACCTACTTTAGAAGCCTACAACAAGAAATTTACCCCAAAGACCAATGATCCTAAGAGTGCTAACTGGTGGGGTAACTATCCCAAGTATTCTGTGAGTCTCCTCAAGGCATTCTTTGGGAAGAATGCTACAAAGGAGAATGACTTTGGATACTCCTGGCTGCCGAAATTGGATGATGGACAGAATGCTTCTTGGCTGATGCTCTTTGATCAGATGAGCGAAGGGAAGTTTTCAGGTTTCTTTGCTTGGGGACAGAACCCTGCTTGCAGTGGATCGAATGCAGGAAAGGTAAGAAAATCCTTGGAAAAATTGGACTGGATGGTTAATGTTAATCTCTTTCCGAATGAGACTGGCTGGTTCTGGAAGGGCCCTGGAAAGGATCCTTCCAAGATAAAAACCGAGGTTTTTGTTCTTCCTTGTGCAGCCTTTTATGAGAAAGAGGGAAGCCTTACCAACAGCGGCAGGTGGAGTCAGTGGAGGTACAAGGCAATCAATCCTCCTGGAGAGGCAAAGCCTGATGCTGAGATTATGACAGAACTTTATTACAAGGTAAGAGAATTATATGAGAAGGAAGGTGGAGCATTTCCAGAACCTATCCTGAATTTAACATGGGACTATGGTCCCAAAGGACCGGATGGAAAGCTGCTGCATCTCAACGTCCATGAAATCGCCAGGGAGATCAACGGATACTTCCTGGAAGATGTTGATTTTCCCAAGAAGAAAAAGAGTTTTAAGAAAGGTCAACTTGTTCCAAGTTTCGCCTATCTCAAGGATGATGGTTCCACCTCTTCTGGTAACTGGCTCTACTGCAACAGTTACACAGAAAAGGGAAATATGGCTGCAAGGCGAAATAACAAAGACAATCCTGAAGGTATAGGATTATATCCAAACTGGTCATGGTGTTGGCCTGTAAACAGAAGAATCATATACAACAGGGCATCAGTAAATCCAAAAGGTGTTCCATGGGCTATGAAGAAGCCTGTTATTTTTTGGAATGGTAAGAAATGGGTAGGGGATGTTCCAGATGGAGGATGGGCTCCAGGAACAAAACACCCCTTTATCATGAAGCCAGAAGGACACGGAAGGATTTTTGGAATGGGTCGGGCAGATGGACCATTCCCAGAGCATTATGAACCCTTAGAGTGCCCTGTAGCTAAAAACGCTATGTCTTCTCAGAGGATTAATCCTACGGTTAAACTTCTATCCAAGTCTGGGGCTGCTGAAGGAGAAGGTGGAGACTTATATCTTACCTGCGATGTGAGATTCCCTATTGTTTGTACAACATACAGGGTTAGCGAACACTGGCAGACTGGAGTTATGACAAGATGGACACCTTGGCAGCTTGAATTAGAGCCCCAGTTGTTTGTCGAGATGAGCAAGGAGCTTGCAAAAGACAAGGGGATTGAGAATGGTGAAAAGGTCAAAGTAAAGTCTGTTAGAGGAGAGGTCATAGCCGTTGCGATGGTTACTGAGAGGTTTAAGCCTTTTAAGATCGGGGATCTGATAGTCCACGAGGTCGGTCTCCCATGGCATTATGGTTGGCTCTATCCAGATGATGGAGGAGATAGTGCTAATCTCCTGACACCAACTATTGGGGATGCCAATACCATGATTCCGGAGACAAAGGCTTTTATGGTCAATGTGGAAAAGATTGGAAAGGGGGTGATGTAGTATGGGTGAGAAGATAAAATTGATCGATCTTTCAAAATGTATTGGATGTCGGGCTTGTCAGACTGCATGTAAACAGTGGAATCAATTAAAGCCTGTTAAGACCATTAACAGGGGAACCCATCAAAATCCTCCTGACTTATCCCCTGAGACCTATACGCTCATCAGGTATGATGAAGTTTCAGACGGAAATGGTGGTTTGAAGTGGCTCATGAGAAAGGATGGATGCATGCATTGTACTGATGCTGCCTGTCTTATCTCCTGTCCTGCTCCTGGCGCTCTTACCTATAGAGAACATGGGGCAGTGGTTTTAAACAGAAGCCTTTGCATCGGATGTAAAAATTGCGTGATAGCATGTCCGTTTAGTATCCCGAGATTTGATGAAAAGGCTGAGAAGCCCTATAAGTGCACACTCTGTTATGACAGGATTACTGATGGGCAGATTCCTGCATGTATTAAGTCCTGTCCCACTGGAACACTGACATGGGGCGATAAGAACACGATGATTAAAAAGGCCTATGCAAGGGCTGAAAAGGTGGGTAAAGGGTCGATCGTCTATGGTGATAAGTTTGTTAAGGGAACGCATGTCATGTATGTGCTGACTGAAAAGCCAGAAACCTATGCTGCATTACCGGCAAGTCCGAAGGTGCCATTGTCAGTCAGGGCTTGGAAGGATATTCTAAAGCCTCTGATTACGATTGGCATTATCGGTAGTATTGCAGCTGCTTTATTCCACTACTTCACATTTGGTCCAAAAACAGTTGAAAAATTTGAAAAAAAAGGAGGTGAATAGGAGATGAGTCAATATATAAAAGCATCCACACCCATTGAACGCTTCATCCACTGGGTTCTGGCTATTAGCTGTCTCCTTCTGATTATATCTGGTCTTGGATTTATGTTTCATGACCTAAGCTTCGTTTCCAGATTCTTTGGTGGCCTTTATGCTATGAAGGTGATCCATAGCTATTTGGGTATTGTCTTCGGCATATCTTTACTCTTTTCCCTATTCACCTGGTTGGAAGCGGCAAAGTTTGATTCTAAAGACATTGAATGGATCAAGGTAGGCGGTGGATACCTGAAGAAAGACGTGCAGATACCAGAGGTGGGACGATACAATGCTGGTCAAAAGATGTTCTTTGTTTTCGTTATCGTCTTTGGAGCTCTGATCTTTATTTCAGGTCTCATGATGTGGTTTCCCTTTTCGTTTCCTAAGGGATTGGTAAGACTTAGCTATGTTGTTCATGTCTTGAGCTTCTTGGCCCTCGTTCCATTCATTGTAGTGCATATCTATCTTGGCTCGATTGGTGCTCCTGGAGGAATTCATGCTATGATTACGGGATATGTTGCTAAAGAATGGGTTGAGAAACATCATCCAGGATGGCTAAAGGAGGTAGAGAGCGGACAGAGAGAGGGATAGATAATCGATAAAAATAAAAAAGGCTTGCCTTTTTGGTAAGCCTTTTTTATTATGTACGGACAAAAAACTTATTTTGGAAATAAAAATGAAAGAATTGAATAAAGAGCTTGAGAGAATAGATGAGAAGATAAAGAAAAATCCGGTATATTCTGATATTCTTGAGCTCTATAAAGAGATATTAAAGGCCAAAAACAGATATAAAGATATTTTGAAGGTAGAGCCTTTGGATATAGATGAAGAGATGATAGAAAGAGCAATAAAAAACGAATTTCCTGCAGTTCGTAAAGATAAAATCAATGCGGATTTTGAGGCATTGGAGAAATATTTTTTTGAGTTATTGAATCTGTTTAAAGAGAAAGAGGAAGATTTGGCAGAGGAATTAAAATCAGCAATTCAAAGAAGAGAAATTAATCTTAAGGAATTGGTAAGGGATGTGTTAGTAAGGGGCGTTGATACTAAAGGAGAGAATGGTGATGCAGAAGAAGAATCGTGGAGTGACAATAAGACAGTCAGGCTTCTTATTTATGAGGCCTTAAGACCTGTTATGGAATCTTATTCCCAAACGTTAAAAGATAAGATCAAAGATGAAGATTGGGGGAAGGGAGTTTGCCCTGTGTGTGGTGAGAAACCAAGGATGGCCGAACTTCGAGGAGAAGAGGGAAAGAGAATTTTCATGTGTTCTCTCTGTAGCCATGAGTGGTCTTTTATGAGGGTCAAATGTCCATTCTGTGAAAATGATAATCAGGAAGAATTGGGATACCTTTCCGTTGAAGGAGAGCCAAATTATCGGATTAATATCTGTAAGAAATGTAAAGGATATATTAAGACCATTAATACGAAAGATTTCGGTGAGGATGCAGATGTATCCCTTGTTTTAGAAGACATCACAACCTTACACCTCGATATATTGGCAAAGAAAGAAGGTTTTAAAAAAGAGAATATTGCTTTATTCTATCCATAATCAGAAAATAATATTTTCACACTTTTTGTTATATTTATCTACTCAATAAACTCCATTTTTTAAAAAATGCTTGACTAAGAGTTTAATTTGAATTATTTTAAGTTCTCGCAAAGCCTTCCACAGGTTTTATGAGGATGTGCCGAGATAGCTCAGTCGGTAGAGCAGAGGACTGAAAATCCTCGTGTCGGCGGTTCAATTCCGTCTCTCGGCACCACTCATAATCTTTAGGAATCAAGCACTTGAAAGGCTTTAGCATCTCTCTCTTTTTTCTCCTTTTCGCGAGTTATTACTAAATTTATACTGTTTTTTGTTTTGTGATAGTCTGTAAGCCTCTTGGAAGCCTCTTTTAGGTCTTCCTCGTCAATGATATTGTACCGTTCAAACACGCTTCTTGTTTTCCAGCCTCCTATCTTCATGATCACGCTCTCAGAAACGCCGGCCTTCCTCATATTCCTTGCAGCGGTCCTTCTGAGATCATGAAATATCTTACCATGAAGCTCTGCAGCATCACGCGCCTTGTTCCATGCCTTTCTATAGTTCCTTATCTGTCGACCTTTGCGAGAGGAAAACACCCATGGACATTCGGGAAATTTGGTATTTCTCGCATAGAGCTGAAACTTGATTATCTCAAACAGCTCACCATCCATGTATAAGATTCGAGGCTCTTTGTTTTTAGTGGTCCCGACCTCTAATTCAATCTTTTTCTCGAGCAAGTCAACCTGATCCCATTTAAGACTCAGGATTTCTTCTATCCGGCAGGCTGAATAATAGCCCATTGTCAAAACCGGTCTTAAATAATCGGGTAAGGCTTCCCTCATTTTTTGGTATTCCTCATATTCAAAGAAACC